>JAVEEE010000016.1 GCA_030840615.1 Frankiaceae bacterium
TGTCGGTCATGGCCCCGCTCCTTCCTCCATCGCCACGTCAGCGTAACGCTTGTCGCTGCGATCCGCTGATGCATAACCTCCTGCCGTGGCGTTCCGCGGTTGGCCGGTCGAGGCCCTCGAGTTCTACGACGGGCTGCAGGCCGACAACACGAAGACCTACTGGCAGGCGAACAAGTCGACGTACGAGGACAAGGTCCGCGGGCCGATGGTCGCGCTGCTCACCGAGCTGGAGCCGCGCTGGGGCGCGGGCAAGATCTTCCGGCCCTACCGCGACGTCCGGTTCAGCGCCGACAAGACGCCCTACAAGACAGCGATCGGTGCCTTGCTCGCCGAGGGCGGCTACGTGCAGCTGTCCGCGGACGGGCTCGCGACCGGTTGCGGCGTCTGGCACATGGAGAGCGACGACCTCAAGCGCTATCGCGGCGCAGTCGCCGATGACGTGAGCGGCGCCGACCTCGTCGCGGTCGCGGACGCACTGCGCGGACAAGGCATCGGCGTGATCTCCCGCGAGTCGCTCAAGACCGTGCCGCGCGGTTACGACCGCGACCACCCGAGGGCCGACCTGCTCCGCAACAAGGGACTCGCCGCGTGGAAGCAGTGGCCCGTCGGGTCATGGCTGGGTACGGCCAAGGCGCGGGCCCGGGTCGAGGAGTTCCTGACCGCCGCGGAGCCGCTTCGGGACTGGTTGCGCAAGCACGTCGGCTGAGAGGCTGACGCCATGCGGAAACTGACCTTTGGCATGAACCTGAGCCTGGACGGCTACATCGCCGCGCCCGGCGACGACCTCGGCTGGAGCGCGCCGAGTGACGAGCTGTTCCAGTGGTGGTCCGACCGGGTGGGGGCGACCGGCCTGGCGCTGTATGGGCGCAAACTGTGGGAGACGATGAGTTCCCACTGGCCGACCGCAGACCAGCAGCCCGGCGTCACACCGGCGGAGATCGAGTTCGCCCGCCGCTGGCAGGATATGCCGAAGGTGGTGTTCTCCTCCACGATCAGCACGGTCGACTGGAACACCCGCCTGGTCACCGGCGACGCGGTCACCGAAATCACCCGGCTCAAGGCTGAGGATGGCGGCCCCATTGACATCGGCGGCGCCACACTCGCCGCAGCGGCGATGCGGGCCGGGCTGATCGACGAGTACGTGCTGGCCACCGCACCGGTCCTGGTGGGCAGCGGCACGCCGTTCTTCACGGCCCTGGACAACTGGGTGAACCTGAGCCTGGTGGAGACCCGGACGTTTCCCGACGGCGTGGTCCTGACCAGGTACGAGACAAGGCACTGAGTGCCCGACGTCGGATACCGGTGGTTACCGGGTCCCCGTGCCCCTAGACGGTGGTGCCGATGCCGCCGTCGACGGGGATCACCGCACCTGTCACGTAGGCGCCCGCGCGACTCGACAGATACACGGCAACACCCGCCATGTCATCCGGATGACCGATACGACCGAGCGGTGACGACGACGCAACGGCCGCGCGCATCTCGGGATCGTCGAGCGCGAACGCCATCATCTTCGACTCGAACGGGCCTGGTGCGACGGCGTTGACGGTGATCGACCGCGGACCGAGCTCACGCGCCAGCGCCCGGGTCAGATGGTGCAAGCCGGCCTTGCTCGCCGTGTAGGGGTAGTGCGGCATCGGGTTGACGTGCAGACCGTCGATGCTCCCGACGTTGATGATTCGCGCCGGGTCTTCAGCACTTGCTGCTGCCGATAGCAACGGGAGGAACGCCTGCGTCAACAGGAACGGCGTCTTCATGTTGAGATCGACGACCTTGTCCCACGCCGCGGACGGGAACTCCTCCAGCGGTGCGCCCCACGTCGCGCCCGCGTTGTTCACCAGCACGTGGAGTCGCGGCTCCCGCTCCCCCACGTCCGCTGCGAGCCGCCGGCACTCCTCGTCGAGCGACAGATCGGCGGGGATGCCGTGCACGGTGCCGAACGACGCCAGCTGTTCGACCGCGGCGGCACAAGCGTCGGCCTTGCGCGAGCTGATGTAGACGGACGCACCGCCCTGCAGCAACCCGCGGGCCATCATCAGCCCGATCCCCCGGGTGCCGCCGGTGACCACGGCCACCTTGCCCGTCAGGTCGAAGAGATCCACGTCCGTCCTCCACGTCGCTCGTGCCGTCCCGCGATCATGCCGTGTCGCATCCGCGGCGCCAGGGGTTGTCGGACGAGGGTGCCCGACGTAAGATTCGGCTCGGCCCAACGTGTGCAGTTGTACGGACAGATAACCAGTCCGGGCATCGGCCGACGCGGCTTGTCGGCTTTCTGCCTCACAAGTGCTTACGAGGCCTCGCAAGTGATCGAGGAAGGAGCGACGGGGGTGTGCGAGATGCTCGCGGCCGCCTGGGCCGAGCCAACGCCGTTCGCCACCCTCCATGATCTCGTCTGCACCCTCGAGATCTACGGCCTGGGAGGGTTCGGCTGGGGCGTCACCTGGCTGACCGAGGACGGGAAGGTTCAGGTCGAGCGTGGCCTCGGTCGCTACATCGACGAGGCCCAGAGCCGCGACGAGATGCAGGACGCGCGCTCCCGGCGGTTCCTCGTCCATCTGCGTCGACCCAACAAGCTGTCGACGGTGCAGTACGCCGACACCCAGCCGTTCGTGCGCGACGCAGAGTTCGCCTTCTGCCACAACGGCTTCCTCGACCGGGCGGAGGCGCTGCGTCCGCCCTACGCCGGCCGGCTCGCGGGTGGCGCCGACAGCGAGGTCGGTTGGTGCTTCTTCCAGGACCGCGTCGACGAAGGGGTGCCCGCGGTCGATGCGCTGCGTGAGGTGGATGAGACCTTCCAGGGCAAGGTCAACCTCGGCTATCTCGATCGCTCCGGCACCTTGGCGGTCTACAGCCACAACCCGGCCAACGCGATGTGGCGGTTCTCTCTCGATGGCGCCGACATGATCTCCACGGCGGTGCACTCCGACGACGACTCGGTGTTTCGGCTGATCTATCCGCAAAGCACCGACCGACGGCTCGTCCCGATGGGCAGCGCCGTTACGGTCGGCGAGGACGCATGACCGTTGCCCGCACGTCAGGCCCGAGCGCCGCGGCGCCCGATGCAGGGGAGAACCGATGAGTGCAGAACGCGGCGTCGGCAAGCACGGGTTCGTCCGTGAGCACGGACTGCTGACCGCGTCCCAGCAGCAAGCAGCGGCGCACACGGCCGAGCTGGTGCAGGAGCACGATCTGCGCACAATCCGCATCATCTGGGTCGACCAGCACGGGGCGCCGCGCTGCAAGTTCTTGTCGAGCCTCGACTACCTCGCCTCCCTCGAGAACGGCTGCGACTTCTCGGCGGCGCTGCTCAGCATGGACAGCGCCAACAACGTGTTCACGCCGCTGTTCGTCGAGGGCGGCGGGTTCGACATCCCGGAGCTGACCGGCTTCCCCGACATGGTGCTGGTGCCGGACCCGACGACGTTTCGGGTGTTGCCGTGGGCAGACCGCACCGGGTGGGTCATCTGCGACGCCTACTTCTCCAACGGCAAGCCGGTGCCGCTCGACGGACGCCGGCTGCTCCGCGGGCAGATCGATGCGGCAGCCGAGATGGGCTTTGACTACGTCGCCGGGCTCGAGGTGGAGTTCTACGTCGTACGCCGTGACAGCGACCGCATCGAGCTCAACGAGTCCGGCTGGCCACCGCCACCACCGCGCGTCAGCGTACTCGAGCAGGGCTACCAGTACCTCTCAGAAGTTCGGCTCGCCGGTATCAACAACGTCGTCGAACGACTGCGTGACACCTACATCGACCTCGGCCTCCCGCTGCGCACCATCGAGGACGAGTGGGGCCCGGGACAGCTCGAGATCACGTTCGACCCGATGATCGGCATGGACTCGGCCGACGCGATGATCCTGTTCCGCACTGCGGCCAAGCAAGTGGCCGAGCAGATGGGTTGCCACGTCTCGTTCATGGCCCGGCCGGCGCTCCCCAACTTCTTCTCCAGCGGATGGCATCTGCACCAGTCGCTGCGCGATCGTGCCAGTGGCGACAACGCCTTCACCAGCCAGTCGGCCGACCAGCCGCTGTCCGACGTCGGGCGGCAGTTCGTCGCCGGATTGCTCGAGCACGCGCACGCCTCGATGGTGTTCTCCACGCCGACGATCAACGGCTACAAGCGTTACAAGCCTTACTCGTTCGCGCCGGACCGCGCCACGTGGGCGATCGAGAACCGCGGCACGTTCGTGCGGGTGCAGGGCGACCCGATGGAGAAAGGCGCACACATCGAGAACCGCGTCGGCGAGCCCGGTGCCAACCCCTACTTCTACGTCGCCTCCAACGTCGCCGCGGGACTGGACGGCATCCGCCGCGGCCTGACTCCCCCACCCCTGGTGGAGGCAGACCCGTACGCCGCGGATGCGCCGAAGCTGCCCGGCAGTCTTTGGGAGGCAGTCGCCGTGCTCGAGAACGACGACTTCTTCAAGGATACCTTCGGGGCCGGCTTCGTCACGTTCATCACTGCCA
>JAVEEE010000025.1 GCA_030840615.1 Frankiaceae bacterium
CCGAGCAGGTCGAGCGCGATGTTGCCGAGCGCGATGTCCTCTTCCATCGTCGGACCGTTGCTCATCCACTCCGACAGACGGTGCGAGACCACCAGGCAACCGTCGGCGATCACCTGCACGTCGACACCGTCAGATGTTGCCGACACCATCGGGGATCTCGTAGAAGGTCGGGTGCCGGTAGATCTTGTCCAGCGCCGGCTCGAACAGCGAGTCCTTGTCGGCCGGGTCGCTCGCGACGATCGCGGTCGACGGCACTACCCAGATCGAGACGCCCTCGCCGCGGCGGGTGTAGACGTCGCGCGCGTTCTCCACCGCCATCTCCGCATCGACGGCGTGCACGCTGCCGACATGCGCGTGGTGCAGACCGTTGCGGCTGCGGATGAAGACCTCCCACAGCGGCCAGCTGACCTGTTGCCCGGTCATGCCCGAACCCCAGCGTTGGCCCACTGCTGGGCCTCTGGCCCCACCGGTGTGCCACCGCTGCGGGGGTGCTTCGCCGCGTGCGCCTCCGCAGCCTCGCGCACCCATCGACCTTCGTCGTGGGCCCGGCGCCGGTGTGCCATCCGTTGCGCATTGCACGGCCCCTCGCCTCGCAGCACCGCGGCGAACTCCGACCAGTCGGGCTCACCGAACACGTAGTGGCCGGTCGCGTCGTCGTAATGCAGGTCGTCGTCGGGCACCCGTAGGCCGAGGAACTTCGCCTGCGGCACTGTCGCGTCGACGAACTTCTGCCGCAGCTCGTCGTTGGAGAAGCGCTTGATCTTCCAGGCCATCGACTGCTCGGAGTGCGTCGACTCGGAGTCATGCGGTCCGAACATCATCAACGCCGGCCACCACCAGCGGTCGAGCGCGTCCTGGGCCATCGCCGTCTGTTCGGCAGTGCCCCGCGACAAGGTGAGCATGATCTCGAAGCCCTGCCGCTGGTGGAACGACTCCTCCTTGCAGATGCGCACCATCGCGCGGGCGTAAGGCCCGTAGGAGCACCGGCACAGCGGCACCTGGTTCATGATCGCGGCGCCGTCGACCAGCCAGCCGATCGCGCCCATGTCGGCCCAGGTGAGCGTCGGGTAGTTGAAGATGCTGCTGTACTTCGCCCGGCCTTCGAGCAGCTGGTCGACCAGTTCCTCGCGGGTGACGCCGAGCGTCTCCGCCGCGGCGTAGAGATAAAGGCCATGACCGGCCTCGTCCTGCACCTTCGCGAGCAGCACCGCCTTACGCCGAAGCGACGGCGCCCGCGTGATCCAGTTGCCCTCCGGCTGCATCCCGATGACCTCGCTGTGGGCGTGCTGCGAGATCTGCCGGATCAACGTGCGCCGGTAGCTGTCCGGCATCCAGTCGTTGGGCTCGATCTTCTCCTCGGCGTCGACCCGCTCGTCAAAGCGGGCGTGCAGGGCCGAGTCGTGCGCCGTCGCGGCGGGGTCGTCGACCCGGCGCGGCGCGTCGTCGCGCTGGTCAAGACCCTGCGAGTACATCAGCCGAATGTAACGCCGTAACGCAGATCCGGCAATGACCTGTCACATGCGGCTCGCGGCGATAACCGGTTGGGGACCGTCGGTGCCCCGTGGCAACCTCGAAGCACGATGCGTCCCCTCCCGCTGCCCGACCCGGGCACTCCGGACACGCGCTCGGCCTGGCGGTTCCTCGGCTGGCTCATCCGCAGCCAGCGACGGACGGTCGCGGCCGGCGCGTTCTTCGGCATCGTCTGGATGCTGGCGCAGGCGGTCGCCCCGCTGATGATCGGCCGTGCCCTGGACCAGGGCGTCGCCGCCCGCGACCTGACGGCGTTGCTGTGGTGGGTTGGCGCGCTGGCCGCGCTGGGCCTGGTGCAGGCCGGCGCGGGGATCGTTCGACACCGGCTCGCCGTCGTCAACTGGCTGTCCGCTGCCTACGCATGTCAGCAGCTCGTCGCCCGTGCCGTCGTCCGGCTCGGTGCCGCGTTGCCGAGCCGGCTGGCTCCCGGCGAGGTCGTCAGCATGGTCACCAGCGACTCGCCCCAGGTCGGCAATGCCCTCGACCTGACCGCGCGGCTGTCCGGCGCCGTGGTCTCGTTCATCGTCGTCGCCCTGCTGCTCGTGCACACCTCGCTGCTACTCGGACTGGTCGTGCTCGTCGGCGTACCGCTGCTCATGGGCGCTGTCGCACCCATGTTGCGACCGCTGCACCGCAGGCAGACCGCCCAGCGCGCCGCCCGCGGGCGGCTCACGTCGCTCGGCACCGACACCATCGGTGGCTTGCGGGTGCTGCGCGGGATGGGTGGCGAGCGCGCCTTCCACGACCGTTACGTCGCGCAGTCGCAGCGCGTCCGCACCGCCGGTGTCGCGACCGGCCGGGTCGTCTCGGTCGTCGATGCACAGCAGGTTCTCCTACCCGGCATCTTCGTCGTGCTGCTGACGTGGCTCGGAGCGCGCCTCGCCGTACGTGGTGAGATCAGCGTCGGCGAACTCGTCGCGTTCTACGGCTGGGCGGCGTTCCTCGTGCTGCCGTTGCGCACGTTCACCGAAGCCGCTGACAAGATCACCCGCGCGCATGTCGGCGTGACCCGCATCCTGCGGCTGCTGCGGGCGGCTCCGGCACTCACGTGGGGGTCGCGGACGGACTGGCCCGTCGCGGCGCCGATCGTCGACGAGCAGTCCGGTCTGGTCGTGCCTGCGACCGGAGTGCTGGTCGTGGCATGCGCGGAGTCCGACGAGGGCGCGCTGATCGCCGACAGGATCGGCCGCTATGCCGCCGCTGCCGTGACCGTCGGCGGGATCCCGCTCGCGTCCTTCACCGAGGACACCGTCCGTCGCCACGTGGTGGTCGTCGACTCGCAGTCGACGGTGTTCGGCGGCCGGCTCCGCGACGAGCTCGATGCGAGCGGCAACCACTCCGACACCGCGGTGCGAGCGGCACTCGAGGTCGCGGACGCCGTCGAGATCGTCGAAGACCTGCCCGACGGCCTCGACACCGTCATCGGCGAGCAAGGTCGCTCGCTGTCCGGCGGGCAGCGGCAGCGCATCGTGCTCGCCCGCGCGCTGCTCACCGAGGCCGACGTGCTCGTGCTCGTCGAGCCGACAAGCGCCGTCGACGCGCACACCGAGGCGCGCATCGCCGACCGGCTGGTCGCCGCCAGGGCCGCTCGCGCGACGGTTGTCGTCTCCGCGAGCCCGTTGCTGCTGCGGGCCGCCGATCGGGCCGCTCTCGTCGTCGACGGAGAGGTCGTGCTGCAGGGCTCGCGACATGACGTCGCGCATCACCCGGCCTACCGCGCCGCCGTCGACCGGAGCTCCGCATCGGCGGGCTCGGACACGGGGGCGCCAGCATGACCACACTTCCGATCGCATCCCGTGGTCGGCTGCGCAGCGAATGTCTGCGGTTGCTCCGGGACAACCGGCGGGCCATCACGTGGACCGTCCTCCTCAACGTCGCCGCGGCACTGATCAGCGTCGCCCCACCCCGGCTGCTGGGCGACCTCGTCGCTGCCGTTCAGGCCGGAACGACGACCGGTCACGTCGACACGGTGGTGCTCGTGCTGGTCGGCATCGTCCTCGCGCAGGCACTGACGACCCGCTATGCGCGGCTGGCCGCCTACACGCTGGCCGAACGCCTGCTCGCCGAGCTGCGCGAAGGGTTCATCGGCCGGGTGCTCGGCCTGCCCCTCGGCGTGGTCGAGGAGGTGCAGAGCGGCGACCTGCTCAACCGGGCGACCAACGACGTCGACACGTTGACCCGGTCGATGCAGATGGCCGTCCCCGAGGTGCTGATCGGCCTCGTCCGCCTGGTGGTCGTCGCCATCGCTGCCTTCGTCGTCGCGCCGCTGGTGGCGCTGCCGATGCTCGTCGTCGTGCCGCCGCTCGTCGTGGCGACACGTTGGTACCTCCGGCGGGCGCCCGCCGGCTACCAGCGCGAGATGCGCACCTACTCGACGGTCACCGGAACGATTGCCGACACCGCGAGCGGCGCCCGGACCGTCGACGCCCTGCGTCTTCGCGACGCCCGGGTGCGGCGTACCGACGAGGACCTCAAGGTCGCCTACGCCGCCGAGCGCTACACCCTGTTCTTGCGCACCGTGTGGTTCCCGGTCGTCGAGGCGACCTACGTCGTCCCGTTGCTCGGTGCGCTCCTGGTCGGTGGCATCCTTCACATCCACGGCCTGGCGACCTTGGCCGAGGTGACGACGGTCGCGCTCTATGCGCAACAGCTCGTCGACCCCATCGACCTGCTGATGCGCTGGATGGACGAGCTCCAGCTCGGCGGGGCTGCGTTCTCGCGTTTGCTCGGCCCCGGCGAGGTGCCGGACGACCGGGAGGTCTCGGGCGACCGTCCGCGCGACGAGCGCCTCGCGGTCGACGACGTGCACTACGCCTACCGCACCGGCCACGACGTGCTGCACGGCATCACCCTCGGCCTCGCGCCCGGCGAGCGGGTGGCCGTGGTCGGTCCGAGCGGGGCGGGCAAGTCGACGCTGGGCCGGTTGCTGGCCGGCATCCATCCGCCGCGCGTAGGCCGGGTGACCGTCGGCGGGGCGGACCTGGTCGGACTTCCGCTGGAGGACCTGCGCCGCGAGGTCGCGCTCGTGACGCAGGAGCACCACGTCTTCCTCGGCACGATTCGCGACAACGTCACGCTGGGCCGCGCCGATGCGGACGAGGTCGCGGTCCGCCGTGCGCTGGAGGCCGTCGACGCAATGGTCTGGGTCGACGAGCTGCCCGACGGTCTCGACACGGAGGTCGGCGGCGACGGCCACCCCCTGTCGGTCTCACAGGCGCAACAGCTCGCACTCGCGCGCATCGTGCTGGTCGACCCGCACACTCTCGTGCTCGACGAGGCGACGTCGTTGCTCGACCCGCGCAGTGCGCGACACCTCGAACGATCGCTTGCCGCTGTGGTCGAGGGCCGTACCGTTGTCGCCATCGCGCACCGGTTGCACACCGCGCACGACGCGGAGCGCGTTGCCGTCGTAGAGGACGGTCGGGTGACCGAACTCGGCAGTCACGCCGAGCTGCTCGCCGTCGGCGGTTCCTACGCCGCGCTGTGGTCGGCCTGGACCGACGGCGAGTCCTAGCTAGTCGACGAGCTCGACCAGCGGTGTCACGCGCGGCGCGATCTCGGTGGCCAGCACGATGACCGTCGACGCGCGTACGACGACAGGTGAGGCGACAACCTCGTCGATGACCCGCTGCAGGTCGGCGTTGGAGCGTGCGACGAGTCGGACCATCAGGTCCGCCTCGCCGGTGATCGTGTAGGCCTCCAGCACTTCGGGGATCGCGCGCAGATGTGCGGCGACCGGCTGGTGCGCGCCCTTGCCGTGCTGCGGCGCCTGCGCGATCTGCAGCGTCGCGAATGCGGACACCGGGAAGCCGAGAGCGACCGGGTCGACCGCCGGGCCCCAACCCGTGATGACACCGGAGCGCTCGAGCCGGTCGAGCCGGGCCTGCACCGTGCCGCGGGCGACGCCCAGCCGGCGCGAGGCCTCGAGAACACCGATCTTGGGTTCACGTGCGAAAAGCAGGACAACCTGCGCGTCCAGATCATCGATGGTGGACATGTTGCCTAGTCTAGAGCCAGATGCTTGTACGAGTCGCTCATGACGGGAAGGCTGCAGGCATGACTCACCACGACGATGACTTCCCGGTCGATGGCGTCGACTTCGTCCACTTCGCCGTGGGTAACGCCAAGCAGGCGGCGCACTTCTACTCCACGGCATTCGGCATGCGCGTGACGGCCTACCGGGGACCGGAGAGCGGCCACCGCGACACCGCCGACTACGTGCTCGAATCCGGCGGCGCGCGATTCCTCGTCAGTGGTGAGGTGCACGCCGGCACCCGGATCGGCGAGCACGTCCGCGCGCACGGTGACGGTGTCGTCGACGTCGCCCTCCGGGTGCCCGACGCGACCCGCGCATACGAGCTGGCCGTCGAGCGCGGCGCCACCGGTCTGCAGACCCCGGAGATCGTCGAAGACGAGGGCGGCAAGGTCGTCCTCAGCGCGATCCGTACCTACGGCGAGACCCGGCACACGTTCGTCGAGCGCAAGGACTACAGCGGTGTCTTCCTGCCGGGATACGACCGTCGCGAGCCGATGGTCGAGGCGCCGCCGAAGCGGTTCTTCCAGGCGATCGACCATGTCGTGGGCAACGTCGAGCTCGGCCACATGGACGAGTGGGTCGCCTTCTACAACCGCGTCATGGGCTTCACCAACATGAAGGAGTTCGTCGGCGACGACATCGCGACCGAATACTCCGCACTGATGTCGAAGGTGGTCGCCGACGGCAGCCGCAAGGTGAAGTTTCCGCTCAACGAACCGGCGGTGGGCAAGAAGAAGAGTCAGATCGACGAATACCTCGAGTTCTACGGCGGGCCCGGCGTACAGCACATCGCCCTCGCCACCAACGACATCGTGCGCACGGTGCGCTCGATGCGCGCCGCCGGCGTCGACTTCCTCGAGACGCCGACCACCTACTACGACCAGCTCGGCACCTGGGTGGGCGAGACCCGCGTGCCACTCGACGAGCTGCGCGAGCTGAAGATCCTCGCCGACCGCGACGAGGACGGGTATCTCCTGCAGATCTTCACCAGACCGGTGCAGGACCGGCCGACGGTGTTCTTCGAGCTGATCGAGCGCCACGGCTCGATGGGCTTCGGCAAGGGCAACTTCAAGGCCCTGTTCGAGGCCATCGAGCGCGAGCAGGACAGGCGCGGGAACCTGTAGGCATGACAGTTCGTCTACGGCCATCGATGGTGGCGCTGCCTGCATACGTGCCGGGCCGCAAAGTGCCGGGTGCGGTGGTGCTCGCGAGCAACGAGTCGCCGTTCGGCTTGCTGCCCAGCGTCGCCGGCGTGCTCGCGTCGCACCTGGCCGGCGTGAGCCGCTATCCCGACATGGGTGCGACCCGGCTGGTCGAGGCGATCGCCGCCCATCACGGCGTCGAGCCCGCGCGCGTCGCGGTCGGAGCCGGGAGTGTGGAGGTCTGCGGCCAGCTCGCCGCCGCTGCTGTCGAGACGGGTGACGAGGTCGTGTTCGGCTGGCGGGCGTTCGAGGCCTACCCGATCATCACCGCCGTCGCAGGCGGCCACGCCGTCAAGGTGCCGCTCACCGGGACACACGTCCATGACGTCGACGCCATGGCTGCGGCGGTCAACGACCGCACCCGGCTGGTGTTCCTCTGCAACCCCAACAACCCGACCGGGACGGCGGTGGGCGTCGACGACTTGCGCCGGCTCGTCGACAACATGCCCGAGCACGTGCTGGTGGTCATCGACGAGGCCTATCGCGAGTATGTCGACGCGTCTGTCGTGCCCGACGCCATGGAGCTGTTCGCCGACCGGCCCAACGTCGCGGTGACGCGGACGTTCTCGAAGGCCTATGCGCTGGCCGGCCTGCGCGTCGGCTACTGCGTCGCATCGCCCGACGTCGCGGCCGCCGTCCGCAAGTGCCAGGTGCCCTTCAGCGTCAGCGGTCTCGCGCAAGAGGCTGCGATCGCAGCCCTCGGCGACGCCGAGGAGGTGGCCCGGCGCGCGAAGCTGACCGTCGGCGAGCGGGAGCGGGTCCGGAGCGCATTGACCGACTCAGGCTTCGATGTGCCACCGTCGCAGGCCAATTTCGTGTGGCTGCTCCTGGGGGAACAGGCGGCCGACTTCGCCGCCGACTGCCTGGCTGCCGGGGTCGTCGTACGCCCCTTCGCCGGTGAGGGCGTGCGGGTCACGATCGGGCTGCCCGAGGAGAACGACCGCTTCCTCGCCGCGGCTTCGACCTGGGCCGCCGTTCACTAGAGGCTCGCCCTCCGCCGCCTGACGCCGGCCGCCCCTCCGACCTTGCAAACCACAGTGATATGGTCTACATTACTAACTCAAGCGTCTCGACTACGGAGGGTGAAGCGCATCATGAAGGTCTCGAGGGGTTCACTACTCCCTGCCCTCGCGCTGGCCGCTGTCGTCCCACTGGCGCTGAGCGCCTGCGGCGGCAGCTCGTCCGGTGGGTCGAAGGGTGGCGGGAAGGTCAAGCTGTCGTTGGTGGCCTACTCCACCCCGCAGGCCGCCTACGAGAAGATCATCGCGGCGTTCCAGCAGACGGCCGCAGGCAAGAACATCACGTTCTCGCAGTCCTACGGTGCCTCCGGTGACCAGAGCCGCGCCGTCGCCGACGGGCTGCCCGCCGACGTCGTCGAGTTCTCGCTCGCGCCGGACATGCAGCGCCTCGTCGACGCTGACATCGTCGCCGCCGACTGGGACACGAACGAGCACAAGGGAATCGTCACCAACTCCGTCGTCGTGATCGCCACCCGCAAGGGCAACCCGAAGGGCATCAAGGACTGGCCGGACCTGGTCAAGCCGGGCGTCGAGGTCATCACGCCCAACCCGTTCACCTCCGGCGGCGCACGCTGGAACCTGATGGCGGCCTACGGCGGCACCCTCGCCGAGGGTGCTAGCGAGGCCGACGCCAACGCCTACCTGGCGGACCTGCTGAAGAACGTGCCGGTGCAGGACAACAGCGCGCGTGACTCGCTGCAGACCTTCATCGGCGGCAAGGGCGACGCGCTGCTCTCCTACGAGAACGACGCGATCTTTGCCCAGCAGAACAACCAGGCGCTCGACTACACCGTGCCCGACAACACGATCCTCATCGAGAACCCGGTCGCTGTGACCAAGACGAGCACCCACCCGAAGGAGGCGCAGGCGTTCGTCGACTTCCTCTACTCCGACACCGCGCAGAAGCTCTTCTCCGACAACGGCTACCGTCCCGTCGTCGCGTCCGACGCCACGATGGACTTCCCGACGCCGTCAGGCCTGTTCGACATCACGAAGTTCGGCGGTTGGACCACCGTGATGACGAAGTTCTTCGACCCCGACAACGGCATCGTCGGCAAGATCGAGCAAGGCCTCGGTGTCCCCACCAGCAAGTAACGACCTGAGCGCCGGCGGCGGCGGCACCCTCGCGGTGCCGCCGCTGACCGGCGGCCCACGCATCGGTGGCGGTCGTACGGCGAGACGCGGGCTGAGCGGGCGCTTCGTCGTGGGCCCCACGCTCACCGGTGGGTTCGTCGTCCTGTTTCTCAGCGTCGTCGTCCTCATCCCGCTGGCGGTGCTGGTCTACAAGTCCACCGGCTCCGGATGGGCCGGTTTCTGGCACCAGGTGCACTCACCGTTCGCCTGGTCGGCGCTCAAGCTCACCGTCGTGATGTCGTTGCTCGTCGCGCTCATCAACCTGGTGATGGGCACGGCGATTGCGTGGCTGCTCGTCCGCGACCGGATGCCAGGGCGCCAGTTCCTCGACACGATCATCGACTTGCCGTTCGCGCTGCCGACGATCGTCGCCGGCGTCACGCTGATCCTGCTGTTCGGCCCGACCAGCCCGATCGGCATCAACCTTGCCTACGCCCGCAGCGGCGTGCTGCTCGCGCTGCTGTTCGTCTCACTGCCCTTCGTGGTGCGAACCGTGCAGCCGGTGTTACTCGAGCTCGACCGCGACATGGAGGAGGCGGCCGCATCGCTCGGCGCCAGCCAGTTCACGATCTTCCGGCGGATCATCCTGCCCACGATCGCGCCGGCGATGGCCGCCGGCACGACGCTGGCGTTCGCGCGGGCGCTCAGCGAGTTCGGATCAACCGTCCTCATCTCGGGCAACCTTCCCGGCAAGACGCAGGTCGCCGCGGTCTTCATCTACGGCAAGATCCAGGAGGACAGCGTGACCGGCGCCGCGGCAGTCTCGACCGTGCTGCTGGCCGTGTCCCTCGTCGTCCTCGTCCTGCTCAACGTCATCCAGCTCTGGGTGGCCCGCCGTGACTAGAAACCGGACGAGCGCACCCCGGTGGGGCCTGCGGGTCGTTGTCCTGGCCTACCTGATGTTCCTGCTCGTACTGCCGGTGGTCGTGATCCTCTACCGGACCTTCCAGCACGGACTGTCGCCGGTGTTCGACGCGCTCACCACCAGCGACGCACAGCACGCCTACAAGATCACCGCGATCGTCGCCGTGTCCGCCGTCGTCCTCAACACCGTGTTCGGGGTCGCGGCTGCGATCCTGCTGGTCCGGCACCGCTTCCCCGGCCGCCGCATCCTCGACGCGGTCATCGACCTGCCCATCGCCGTGTCGCCGGTCGTCGTCGGTCTCGCGCTGACGCTCGTCTACGGACGCAACACCGCTGTCGGCAGCTGGTTCGGCAGGCACGGCATCAACATCATCTTCTCGTTGCCCGGCATGGTCATCGCGACGAGCTTCGTCGCGCTGCCGCTCGTCGTACGAGCCGTCGGCCCGGTGCTCGAGGAAATCGGCGAGGAGCAGGAGCAAGCCGCGGCCACCCTGGGCGCGAGTGCATTCCAGCGGTTCACCCGCATCACGTTGCCGTCCATCCGCGGTGCCCTCGCCTACGGCGTCGTGCTCTCGCTGGCCCGCTCGCTCGGCGAGTTCGGCGCCGTCGCTGTGGTTTCCGGGAGATTGCTGGGCAAGACTGAGACCGTGCCCCTCTACGTGCTGGACCTCTACAACAACTTCAATCAGACCGGGGCCTACGCTGCTTCGACATCGCTCGTCCTTGTCGCAGTGGCTGCTCTCGTGGCGAGCCGGTTCCTCCGACCCCGAGGGGCAATGACATGAGTCGGCCAAGCCGGACGAATTCTGGGTGGCGGGCGGGGAGGCGGACGTGAGCATCAAGGTCGCCGGCGTGTCGAAGAACTTCGGGGACTTCGCAGCGCTCACGGATGTGAGTGTGGACATTCCGAGCGGCTCGCTGACGGCGCTGCTCGGGCCGAGTGGCGGTGGCAAGTCGACACTGTTGCGGGTCATCGCCGGGCTCGAGCAGCCGGACAGCGGTGTCGTCCAGATCGACGGAGTCGACGCGACCGTGTTGCCGCCGCAACGTCGCGGTGTCGGGTTCGTCTTCCAGCACTACGCCGCCTTCAAGCACATGACCGTCGAGCGCAACGTGGCGTTCGGTCTGTCGATCCGGCACAAGCCGAAGGCGGAGATCCGCGAGCGCGTCCGGGAGCTGCTCGAGCTGGTCCACCTCGAGCAGTTCGCGCACCGGTATCCCTCGCAGCTCTCAGGTGGGCAGCGCCAGCGGATGGCACTCGCCCGGGCACTCGCGGTGGAGCCCAAGGTGCTGCTCCTCGACGAGCCGTTCGGTGCGCTCGACGCCCAGGTGCGCAAGGAGCTCCGGGCGTGGCTGCGTCGACTGCACGACAAGGTTCACGTGACCACGGTGTTCGTCACCCACGACCAGGAAGAGGCGATGGAGGTCGCCGACGAGATCGTCGTGATGGCTGACGGCGTGGTGAAGCAGGTCGGATCGCCCGACGAGCTCTATGAGCGTCCGTCCAGCGACTTCGTCATGAGCTTTCTCGGGCCCGTCACCCGGATCGGGGGCGAGCTGGTGCGACCGCACGACATCGAGCTGTTCGACGAGCCCGAGGCCGGCGCGCGGCCTGCGACGGTCAGCCGGGTCACCCGGCTGGGTTTCGAGGTCCGGGTCGACCTCGACATCGACGGCGAGGAGGCGTGGGCCCAGGTGACGCGCGGAACCGCGGAGCACCTCGCGCTCGAACAGGGCAAGCAGATCTTCATCCGGCCACAGCACACGCGCACGTCGGTCGCCGCCTCCTCCGCCCCGAGGAGTACTTCGTAGACTGGCGGCTCAATCCGCCAAGCCTCCCAAGGGTTCAACGTGCGCGCGCTGCTGCTCGAGAATGTCCATCCGGATGCCGTCGCCCTGCTCCGGGGCGCCGGCTGGGAGGTCGAGACCGCCGATCGGGCCTACGACACCGACGAGCTCGTCCGAGCCTTGCCGGGGGTGCAGCTGCTCGGCATCCGTTCAAAGACCGAGCTGACTGCCCATGCGCTCGCGATGGCGCCCGATCTGGTCGCGGTCGGTGCGTTCTGCATCGGCACGAACCAGATCGACCTCGATGCGGCCGGCACCCGCGGTGTCGCGGTGTTCAACGCACCGTTTTCCAACACGCGCAGCGTGGTGGAGCTCGCGCTCGCCGAGATCGTGGCGTTGACCCGGCGGCTGACCGAGAAGAATGCCGACATGCACGCCGGGGGATGGGACAAGTCCGCGGCAGGGGCCCACGAGATCCGTGGTCGACGGTTGGGCATCGTCGGTTACGGCAACATCGGCGCGCAGCTGTCGGTGCTCGCCGAGGCGCTCGGGATGTCGGTGTCGTTCTTCGACACAGCCGACAAGCTGGCATTGGGCAACGCGCGCCGGTGCGAGACGTTGGACGAGCTGCTCGAGTGCTCGGACGTCGTGTCGTTGCACGTCGACGGGCGATCGACAAACCGGGACAGCTTCGGGGAGCAGCAACTCGCCAGGATGCGTCCCGGCAGTCTGTTTCTCAACCTGTCGCGCGGATTCGTCGTCGACCACGCGGCCTTGCGCGCACACATCGAGAGCGGACACCTGGCCGGCGCGGCCATCGACGTGTTCCCGGACGAGCCGGCCGGTCGCGGCGACGAGTTCGTCAGCGAGCTGCGGGGTCTGCCCAACGTCATTCTCACCCCGCACATCGGCGGCTCGACCGAGGAAGCCCAGCAGGACATCGGACGCTACGTCGCGGGCAAGCTCCGTGACTTCGTCGTCGATGGCTCGACGACCATGAGTGTCAATCTGCCGCATCTGGCGTTGCCGCAACGGCCGGACGGGCATCGCATCGCCCACCTGCACCACAACGTGCCGGGGGTCCTCGCCGGCATCAACGGCCTGCTCGCGGACAACAAAGTCAACATCGAAGCCCAGCTGCTGGGCACTCGGGGTGACCTGGGCTACGTGCTCACCGACGTGTCAGTGGACTACCCGCCCGTCGTGCTCGACCAGCTGAGCGACATGGCCGAGACCGTGCGTCTCAGGCTGCTGTCGTGACATTGGAGGACCAGCTCGTCGAGGCGCTCGGCGCCGCGCACGTGGTCACGGATCCCGAGGTCACCGCCTCCTACGAGACCGACTGGACCGGGAGGTTCCGGGGGAGCGCTCGCTGCGTCGTACGGCCCGGGGACGCCGGCCAGGTCGCCGCGGTAGTGCGGCTGTGCGGCGATGCAGGCGTGCCGATCTGTGTCCAGGGCGGCAACACCGGCCTGGTCGGTGCAAGTGTCCCGGTGGACGGCGCTGTACTCCTGTCGACGGCACGCATGTCGTCGCTGGCTGCGGTCGATGAGGTCTCGGCACAGGTGACGGTTGGCGCCGGCGCGACCCTCTCGGCCGTGCAGGCACACGTGCGTCCCACCGGGCTCGATGTCGGTGTCGACTTCGCCGCGCGCGACTCGTGCACGGTCGGTGGCATGGTGGCGACCAACGCGGGCGGTGAGCGGGTGCTCCGCTACGGAACGATGCGGGCTCAGCTGCTCGGCGTCGAGGCCGTGTTGGCGGATGGCACCATCGTGAGCCGGTTGGGCGGGCTGCCGAAGGACAACACGGGCTACGACGTGGTCTCGCTGCTCGCCGGTAGCGAGGGCACACTCGGAGTGCTCACCCGGCTACGGCTGCGACTCGTTCCGTTGCTTGCCGGACGCGCAGTCGCGTTGGTGGCGGTCAATGACACGGGTGCGGCGGTCGCCCTCGTGCGCATGCTGCGGGACAGGCTTCCCTCGTTGGAGGCCGCGGAGATCTTCTATGCCGAGGGGCTAGCGCTCGTGCGTTCGCAGTCCGCGCTGCCGGCGCCGTTCGATCAGGAGCACCCGGCCTACGTGCTCGTCGAGTGTGCCCAGCGGGTCGACCCGACCGACGAGCTGCTCGAGGCACTGGAGGCTGCTGGAGCCGTGCGCGACGCCACTGTGGCGTCCGACAGCCGTGGCCGGCACGCGCTGTGGGCCTACCGGGAGTCTCACACCGAGGCGATCAACGCCGTCGGTGTCCCGGTGAAGCTCGACGTCGCGGTGCCCCTGCCGGCCCTCGCCGAGGTGGTCGCCGCACTGCCGGACGCGATCACCGCCGTGGAGCCCCGGGCGCGCACGATCCTGTTCGGGCACGTCAACGAAGGCAACCTGCACGTGAACGTGCTCAACGCAGTCGATCGCGGCGAGCAGGTCAGCGACGCGGTGCTGAGACTCGTCGCGTCCTACGGCGGCAGCATCAGCGCCGAGCACGGGGTCGGTCGGGCGAAGCGCGAGTGGTTGTCGTTGTCCCGTTCTGCCGAAGAGATCGCCATGATGCGCGCGATCAAGCGCGCCCTCGACCCGCGCGGCTTGCTGAACCCCGGTGTACTGCTCCCGGAAGACTGACGTCCGAGGTCAGATCGGAGCGCCGTAGGTCAGGCAGATGCCCAGCGCCGTGGCCAGCGTGAAGATGGAGACGAGCAACGTGGCGACGGCGCGCATCCAGCGCGGATGGTCGCCGGCCATGGAGGGCGGCATGTAGAGGGCTGGCAGCGTCGAGTCGCCCCTCAGCTGCAGCCAGAACGGGTCGATGCTCGCATCCGCGTCAGGCACTGGCACGTCGGCGAAGTCGACGTCGCCGACGTCGTTCTCGCCAACCGCGGTCCTGACCACGACCCCAGTGTCATGCGCTTCGCCGCCCGGCGCAACTTCTGAGGTCCCGTGCAACTCACCGCCTGACGACCATGCTCAGCCGAGCGCGGGAAGGATCGACCCGCGCACCTCGCCCAGATCGACAGTCGTCCCGTCGGAGCCGGGCGCGGTAGCTCTGATCACCACGTCGTCACCGTCGGCGAGGAACTTCGTGTTGTGCGACAGCTCGATGAGTGAACCGACCTCGTCTGGCGACGAGCCGCTGACGGTCCCGGATGCGAACAGGTCACCGGTTCGGACCGATGCGCCGTTCACCGTCTGATGCGCGAGCATCTGCGCGGCCGACCAGAACATCGACGAGAACGGCGGCCGCGTGAGCACCTCGCCGTTGACGGACAGCTCCAACGACACGTCGAGGCCCCACGGCTCGACCTCGCGCAGATACGGCGTCAGCTCGGTGGCTGCCGACGCGACCGGCACCCGCGCCGCCTCGAGCGCCTCCAGCGGCACCACCCACGCGGACACCGACGTCGCGAAGGACTTCCCGAGGAACGGGCCGAGTGGCTGGTACTCCCACGCCTGGATGTCACGGGCCGACCAGTCGTTGACGAGGCATACGCCGAACACATGTTCCGCGAATGCCTCGACCGGCACCGGTTCGCCGTGGCGCGACGCCGCCCCGACGACGAAGCCGACCTCGACCTCGACGTCGAGACGTTGCGTCGGCCCGAACTCCGGCCGGTCCGCGTCGTCGACACGGTGTTGTCCGCGGGGTCGGCGTACGGGTGTACCCGACACGACGACGGTGCCGCTGCGCCCGTGGTAGCCGATCGGCAGATGGCGCCAGTTCGGTGGCAGTGCTGGCTGTCCGGGTCGCAGAATCCGTCCGAGGTTCATCGCATGGTGCTCCGACGCGTAGAAGTCGACGTAGTCGGCGACCGAGTAGGGGAGCACCAGCTGCACCTCGTCGAGACCGAGCACCGCATCCGCCGGCAGCGCCGCGGGGTCCGACACGGCCGCACGGAGCTCCCCGAGCACCTGTTGCCAGGCGGTGCGTCCCGCCGCCAGGAATGCGTCGAGTGACCCGGACTGCCACCAGCCGACGCGGCCCGGCCCGGCACCTGAGCTGACGATCCCGCGGTCCGCGAGCGCCGCGACATCGAGCGCAGCGGCACCTGCCCTTACGACGACGCGCGGTGCCGGGTCCCGCCACGCCGACGCCGTCACGCCGAACGGCAGTGCAGGATCCGGCGAGACCACAGGCTGTCCGGCGTTCACCGGCAAATCCTCGCAGGTCAGCGACGCGCCACGGTGACGCAGCAGTCCGGCGGCACGCCGTCGAGCGCGGCCTTCACCGAGCGGGGGGCGCCCAAGCCGCAGAGCACACCCCCGATGAAGCTCTCGTTGACACCACATACCAGCTCGGTCGCGACATCGACGACCGCGTGGAACGGGCAGTTCCGCAGCCGGACGCAGCCGCCCTCGTCGCGCGGCTCGTAGCCGAGGTCCGACAGGATCGCCGTAGTCGCGGTGAGCGACGACGGCATCGACATGCGGCCGCGCGGACGGCGCAGCTTGCCGACCCGTTCGCCCTCGGCGTGGGCGACCTCGACCGCAGTGACTCGGGCATCGCCGCCACCGCTCTGGTCGATTGCCTGCGCGAGGATCCGTGCCGCGACGTCGTAGCGACGGGCAGGGAGGGAGACGACGATGTCGACGGCCGTCGGTCGGTAGCGCTTCGCCGGGCGCCCGGCGCCCGGTCCGCCGCGTCCGGCGGGCCGCGCATAGTCGACGGCGAGCAGCCCCGCGTCGGCCAACAGGTCGAGGTGGAAGGCCGCCAGCCTGCGCGTGATCGCGAGGTCGACGGCAACCGCGTCGCGGGTGACGGGCCCGTCGGCCTCGCGCACGCTGTTGAACACACGCCGGCGGGTCGGCTCGGCGAGCACATGCACCGCGTCCCATGACGACGGGCTTGACATCGCCGCCTCCCAGGGCTTCTATCGACAGTAGCAACTGGCTTTAGTGTCCGGCGGTGGCTGGCACCTGTCAACCAGGAGGGCTCGATGCGTCACTTCACCTTCGCCCCGCCCCTGAAGTTGTCCGGGCGAAAGAACAAGGGCTTGCGGGGCTTCGCCGGCAAGCCGTTCCACCCGCCGCTCACCGACGTACCGATCACCGCCTACCTCTTCGTCGCCGCGTTCGACGTGCTCTCGATCGTTCTGCGCGACAGTCATCCAGAGGTCGCACACGAGCTCTACGTCGCCGGCACCTGGACTTTGCTCGGCGGCGCGGCCGTGTCGCTGCTCGCGGCACTGACCGGTTGGGCCGACTGGCATCGTTCGAGCGAGCCGGGCACGCAGGCGCGTCGCACCATCAACGCGCACGCGATCACGATGCTCACGGTCACCGGCATCGTCCTCGTCGATCTGGCACTGCGCGGTCTCGCCTGGGACGACCGGGCCAGCGCTCCTGGTCTCGTGGTGGCGCTCTCGGTGCTTGCGGCCCTGCTCGTGTCCGTCGGCGCGACCCTGGGCGGCAGCCTCGTCTACGACTATGGCTTCAACGTCGAGACCGCAGGTGACCACCCGGTCTGGCACCAGAACGAAACCGACGTCTTCCCTGGACAGTCGAAGTGACGCGTCCGCTGCGCCCCATCGAAACAGCCGCGGTGGATGTCGAGGCAGCGGCCGATGCCGTCGCCGACCTGATGCGGGCGCTCGGCATGGAGGTCGACGATCCGAGCCTCGCGCGCACGCCGCGAAGGGTCGCCCACGCCTACGCCGAGCTGCTCGAGCCGCCCGCGTTCGGATTGACGACCTTTCCCAACGACGAGAACTACGACGAGCTGGTCGTGGCCCGTGACATTCCGTTCACCTCGTTGTGCGAGCACCACCTTCTCCCGTTCGTCGGCACCGCCGCAGTCGGCTATCTGCCCGGCGCTCGCATCCTCGGGCTTTCCAAGCTGGCGCGGGTAGTCGAGCTGTTCGCCCGCCGCCCGCAAGTGCAAGAGCGCATGACCAAACAGATCGGCGCGTGGCTGGAGAGTCACCTGCACCCGCAGGGGGTGGGCGTCGTGATCCGTGCCGAGCACACCTGCATGACGTTGCGCGGCGTACGGGCACACGGCGCGACGACTGTCACGAGCGCCATGCTCGGGACGCTGCGGGACGACCTGCGCAGCCGCGCCGAGTTCCTGTCGCTGGCGACCTGACAACAATCCCCCTCCGCTACAAACGATCATGGGACTATCGGCAAACACGCCCGGCGTGTCCCGCCGAAATCCCATGATCGTTTGCGAGAGGCGGTCACGTCGCGGGCTGTTGAGCGGGGTCCCCGTCGCGGCCGTCGGAGCCGCCCGGGCACGATGTGCCGATGCAGATCCTGCGCACCCCCGACGCAAGCTTCGCCGCGGTCCCGAATTTTCCCTGGGAGCCCCGTTACGTCGAGGTCGACAGCGGCGACGGCAGCGGACCGTTGCGGATCGCGTATGTCGAGGCAGGCCCGGCGGACGGACCGACGGTGCTCTGCCTGCACGGCGAGCCGACCTGGTCGTTCCTCTACCGCAAGGTCATGCGGGTGCTGGCCGATGCCGGCTGTCGCGCCGTCGCCTTCGACCTCGTGGGCTTCGGTCGCTCCGACAAGCCGGCGGCCGTCGAGGACTACACCTACGCCCGCCACGTCGAATGGATCCGGGCCGCGGCGTTCGACGAGGTCCGGTTGCGCGAGGTGACGCTGCTCGGGCAGGACTGGGGTGGCCTCGTGGGGCTCCGGCTGGTGGCGGAGAACCCGGATCGTTTCGCCGGCGTGGTCGCCGCCAACACCGGGCTGCCCGATGGCCGGCACGAGATGCCGGAGGTCTGGTGGATGTTTCGCGAGGCGGTGTCGAAGGCCGATCGGCTCGACATCGGCCGGTGCGTCACCTCCGGATGCCGGCAGCCGCTGCGCCCCGCGGAGGTGGCGGCGTACGACGCACCGTTTCCCGACGAGTCGTTCAAGGCGGGTGCGCGCGCGTTGCCGCTGCTGGTGCCGACCAGCCCGGACGACCCCGGCGCCGTCGCCAACCAGAAGGCGTGGGAGGTGTTGACATCGCTCGACCTCCCCTTCCTGTGTGCCTTCTCCGACAGCGACCCCATCACCGGCCCGATGGCTCCGGTCCTGGCCGCGGCGATGCCGGGTGCGGCCGGGCGCACGCACCCGACGATTCGCGACGCCGGACACTTCCTGCAGGAGGACGCAGGCGAGGAGCTCGGTCGTGTGACTGCCGCGTTCGTGCTCGACCGCTGAGCTCGTGGCTGCCGGTGCCTGGTGGCGCGACGCGGTCGTCTACGAGATCTATGTCCGGAGCTTCGCGGACTCCGACGGTGACGGCGTCGGTGACCTGGCCGGGATCCGCAGTCGACTGGGTTACGTCGCCGATCTGGGCGTCGATGCGATCTGGCTGACGCCGTTCTATCCGTCGCCGATGCACGACGCGGGCTACGACGTGACGGACTACTGCGACGTCGACCCGCGGTTCGGCACGCTCGCCGACTTCGACCTGCTGCTCGCCGAGGCGCACGCACTCGGGCTGCGCGTCTACGTCGACGTCGTACCCAACCACACGAGCGTCGAGCACCCGTGGTTTCAGGCGGCCATCGCCGACCGGTCGTCGCCGATGCGCGACTGGTACATCTTCCGGCCACCGGCGGCCGACGGGTCGCCGCCCAACGACTGGAAGTCGGTGTTCGGCGGCTCAGCGTGGACCCGAGCTCCCGACGGCGACTACTACCTGCACCTGTTCGACTCGTCACAGCCCGACCTCAACTGGCGAAACCCCGCGGTCCATGAGCAGTTCCACGCCATCCTGCGGTTCTGGCTCGCCCGCGAGGTCGACGGCTTCCGCATCGACGTCGCGCACGCGCTCTACAAGGACCGCGACCTGCACCCCGGTGACCGCAATGCCTGGGACCAGGACGAGGTGTTCGGTGTCTGGCGCGAGTGGCGGAAGGTGATCGACGATTACGACGGCAGGGCGTTCGTCGGCGAGGTCTTCCTCTATGACATGGATCGGGTGGCGCAGTACGTCGGGCGCACCCGCCTGCACCAGGCCTTCAACTTCGTGGTCGCCAGGACGCCGTTCGATGCGACCGTGTTGCGCGCAACGATCCGACGGTCGCTGGAGCTGTTTCTTCGGTCCGGCACGTCGCCGACGTGGGTCCTGTCGAACCACGACCTTGTGCGGCACCCGACCCGCTACGGCGGGGGAGAGCGCGGTGTTCGGCGCGGCCGGGCCGTCACCGCCCTGCTACTCGCGCTTCCCGGCTCGCCGTACCTCTACCAGGGGGAGGAGCTCGGGCTCGAGCAGAGTGACGTGCCGCCGGATCGGCGGCAGGACCCGACGTGGTTTCGCCAGGGGGGCATAGGCCGGGACGGGTGCCGCACCCCGATGACGTGGACGGTCGCGGCGCCCGGTCACGGCTTCACGACGGGAGATCCGTGGTTGCCGTTCGACGAGCAGGCGCGGGCCCGAAACGTCGAGTTGGAGGAGGCGGACCCCGGGTCGACCCTGCACTTCTATCGCCGCGCCCTGGCACTGCGTCGCGAGCTGGCGCCGTCGCTGCGCCGTAGCGTCGGCTGGCCGGACGCGCACGCCGACTGTGTCGTGGTGACCAGGCCGACCCGAGATGGGCGCACCTTGACCGCCGTGCTCAACACGGCGCGCGCGTCCCGGCAGCTGCAGCTCGACGCCGGCGCAGGTGCAGTTGTCCTCTGCTCGGCCGGACGCGCACGCTTCGACCCCGGGACCGGGACGTTGACCGTGCCGGCCGAGGCGGCCGTCTGGGTCGTCTAGGCGCTGCGGGGGTTAGGCGCTGCGGGAGTTGGGCGCAGCGTCCGCCGGCTCGAGCAGCCGGGCGGTGTGCTCGGTCGTCGTGGTGGACACCGCGGGGCGGTAGGCCTGCCGCACCACTCCGGCCGTCACGGACACCAGCGCGGCGGCTCGGTCCACCTCGCTCGGTGTGAAGGCCGGACCCTCGTAGCGGCCGACGAGCAGTCGCAGCGCAGTCCCCGCCATGTGCAACAGGACCATCGCCTCCTCGTTCACCGTGAAAGCACGTGGGCGATCGAGTGCGCCGGTCGTCTCCGGCAATGGCAGTGGGCTTCCCGGCGTGGCATAGACCGCCTCGCGCGGCCAGCGCCGGTCGAACGCCGCGCACCAGTCGGCGAGGAGCACATGGGGTAGCGCGTCGACGACCGTCTCGACCGCACGGTGCGGTTGATCGAGCACTTGTTGAACGAGGTCACAGTCGCGGCTGGCGGCGGTCTCGGTGATGTGCCGCAAGCCGTGCAGGCGGGCGTCGTCGCAGGAGCCGACGGCACGCACCACCGCGTCGAAAGCGCGCGTGTAGGGCCAGTCCAGCAGCAAATCGTCAATG
>JAVEEE010000042.1 GCA_030840615.1 Frankiaceae bacterium
GATCGCGAGAGTGGTGAGCAGCGTTCTCGTGAGTGACCAGCCGGAACGCGTCGCTCGAAGCAGGACATAGAGCAGCCTGTGAATTTCTGCCCACGTCGCCTCGAGGAACAGCGTGTGGTACCAGACGTAGGAAAGCGCGAAGGGGTTGACGACCCAGAAGACGCCGGCGATCCCACCGGCGATCAATGGCGCGAGGCGTCTCGAGTCCTTCTGCAGAACTCGGATCAGCTCCTCGGCGAGAAGCGCCATCCCCACCGCGGCCAAGGAACCGAGCAGCGCGAGAGTGCCTGCCTCGGCAAGCGAAACGCTGACATGGGTGGCGAACCAGCTGACCACGTAGTCGAAGACAGCGATGGGAGCCAGGTTCGTCGGCAGCCCGGTGCCGACGCGTGCGTCCCAGCTGAAAAAGCCCGAGGTGTCACAGCACAGAAAGTGCACGGGGAAGAAGCTGTCCACCGTTTTGAGCATCTGGTCGTAGTGGAACCACACGAGAGGCGTCGCCCCGACGGCGGCCACGAGCAACCGGATGAGCACCGGCGCCCTGGCGTCAAGGAAGCGCAGCACGGCGCTGCGGGTGGGAGTCCTCAACGCGACGCACCCTCATACGTCGCGAGCATCTGCTCGATCCATTGGGCGGGTGACGGCCACGCGGCTGCTGCCTGCCTGACCCGCAGCTGCAGCTGCTCGCGCTGGTCGACGACCGTGTGAAGGCTGCGCACGAGCGCGCTCACCGAGCCCGTCGGAAACGTCACGACAGCTTCCGCCGGCAGCCCGCTCGCCGCAGCCTCTGAGGCGACGATCGGCGTGCCGGCAGCCACCGCCTCGAGTGCGGCGATCGACAACATCTCCCACGAAGAAGGCAAGACCAGTGCAATCGCGTCACGAAGGGCGCGCGCCTTCTCGACGCCCGACAGGGGTTCGAGAAACCTCACCCGCCCCGGCGGGAGGCGCTGCGCCAGCCGACGTAGGTGCTCCCCCGCTCCGTCGTCCGGGCCGGCGATGTCGCAGCCGGGCAGAGACGGGTCTCGCTCCAGCGCGTCGATCAGGTGGTGGAGGTTCTTCCGCTCTGCCAGCCGCGTCAGCGCCAGGAATCGGCGCTCGCCGGTGCTCGACCACGACGCGTGCGCGGAGAGTTCGGGCGCGTCGATCGGCAGCGGGCTGGGGATCGTCGGCACCCGTCCTGACCGGACGCGATAGCGCCTTTCGATGTGCTGCTTCTCCATGTCGGTGAGCGCGACGATCCGGGCCACCCGATGACGCAGGAGCGGACCGCACGACACGTCGAAGGCTTGCTTGGCCGTACGGCGGAGCGGATGCCGCTCATCCAGATAGGTCAGCCCGCCATGCGGGGTGAGGACGAGCGGCTGCGACGGTTGCTTCGACGCGACCGCCCTCAGGAACAGCGGTCGGGAAAATCCGTGGAAGTGCACGACGTCGAAGCCGCGCAGGGGAAGCGGCCATCCGGCCCCGATGCGCGCGGTCCCGGCGACTCGGATGATCTCGATCGGGCGCGATGGTTGCTGACCCGGCGACGGCCCGGAAGCGGACTCGGACTGTGCGGGGTCCTTCAGGCAGACGACCCGGACGGTAACGCCTGCGCCGCTCAGTCCCGCCGCGAGCGATTCCATGTGCGATTCGATCCCACCGACGTACGGCGGATAGAAGGACCCTACGAGGACGACGCGCATCCGCGGTATCCCTCCCAGGTCCCCGCTACCAGCGCCCGTGCCGTTCGGAGGCGGGAACGCAGCGGCGCAGACGCGACTGCGGTCGACGCGCAGGCCAAGAGGAGCCAGCCAGGTGTCATCGCGAGTGTGGTCAACCGCCGTAGGCCTCGATAGTGGCGCCGGAAGAACCACAGGCGTGATCGGGCCATCAGGGCGACGCGTTCGACGCCGTGCAGTTCCATCGCTCGCAGGTATTCGTCGCCGGGCCGCGCACCGACGAAACCGAAGTGCCGGACCATGGTGCCGCCGACAACTTTCGAGAGCCATCCGCATTGCCGCATGCGGGCGCAGAGGTCCGCCTCGTCGTAGTGGATGGGGAAGCATTGTTCGTCGAAACCCCGCACCTCCTCGAGGGCCGACCGCCGAATCATGAACGCGTCCGGCATGTCGAAGGTGTCCCAGCTGCCGGACTCCGGCGGTGACGCCGAGCCCCGATGCAGGAAGTTGGTCCGTCCCGTCCACGGCGAACGACCGACGCCGCCGCACCAGACCACATCACCGGACGGGCTCCAGATGATCGGGGCAGCGAGGGCCAACCGGGAGTCCTTGTCGAGCTCCGCCGCCAGCGCGCGCACCGTGTTCGGCGCGATCACGTTGTCGTCGTCGATGAACAGGATGAGGTCTGAGCTGGCCCGCTGCCAGCCCGCGTTGCGCGCGGCCGCCAGGTTGATGCCGAACCCCCCGGCCACGAGAACGCAGCCGGTCGGGAGGCTCGCCTGGTCGACGGACTGCAACGGATCGTTGTCGACGACGATCACTTCTGCAGGCTTGACGTCGCTCAGGGCCGCTGAGGCAAGCAGGTCGGCCAGCAGCGCCGGACGGCGGAAGGTGATGATGACGACGGCCACGGTCGAGCTCACCTTGTCGCCGGCTCCCTTCGGCCTAGCGCGATGCTGAACGACCGCGTGCGAACGACATGGGCGACGTATCGGCCTAATCTTCGTCGCCGGATAGGTTATGCCCTCCCCTGTTGAGCCGTGAGGAGCCGCGAATTAGCGCTGGGCACGACAAGGCCGCCGCGGCTGAGCGGATCCGCGTCCTGGCCCATGTGCTGATCTACCGACTGGGTGGTCCTGTGGTCCGGCTCCTCCCAGGACGGCTGTTGCTTCCGGTCTTCTTGGGGCTGGGCAGGCTGGCGCACCGACTGAACAGCCCTCGAGCTCGGCTGTTGCGGGAGACGTTCGGTGACGTTCGCAGCGAGCTCGAGGCCCGCGATCTCGACGAGCTGGTGCGCGCGGCGGCCCTCAGCAGAAGTCGTTACTGGTACGAGTTCCTCGCGTTTCGGTCGATGACGATCG
>JAVEEE010000043.1 GCA_030840615.1 Frankiaceae bacterium
GCCATCCGCAGGTGCGATCCCTGGATCAGGTTGCCGTGCTCGATCAGGTCTTCCGCACTCATCGTGTCGATGCTGCCGGACTTTCCCTGCCCCGCGTTGTTCACCAAGACGTCGACGCCGCCCCATGCACCCACCACGGCGTCGACGAAGGCGTTCACGTCGTCGGTGCTCCTGACGTCCGCCGCTCGACCGAGGACCTCGCCGCCCCGGCCGGTCAGGTCCGCCACCGTGGCCTCGACGGCCTCTGGGTCGCGAGCACAGATTCCGACCTTGGCCCCGTCGCGGGTGAACGCAGTCGCCAGTGCACGGCCGACTCCCCGGCTCGCCCCCGTCACGATGACACGCTTGCCACTCACGTCGATGTGCACGTTCGGCTCCATTTGCTGAGGCGCGATCACCGACCGCACCGACGAGCGAGATCTCAGGAACCGGCGGCGACCCACCGGTTGGTCAGCACGCCCAGGCCGTCGATCTCGAGCTCGACCTCGTCGCCTGCGCCGGGATAGCGACCCACTTCCAGGCCAGATCCCCCACCGACCGTCCCCGTGCCGATGACGTCGCCGACGTTGAGAGTCTCGCGATGGCTGATGTAGCTGACGATGCGCTCGACCGGGTGGTAGATGCTGCTGGTCGAACCGTTGCTCCACTCTTCGCCGTTGACGCGGGCAACCATCGTGTGGTCCGCATGCGGATCCCAGTCGTCCGGCGTGACCAGGCAAGGCCCGAGCACGTTGCTCCCGTCCAGGTCCTTTCCTTTGGCCGGACCAAGACCGATGGACATCTCCCGAAACTGCAGATCCCGGATGGACACGTCATTGAAGACCATGAAGCCGGCGATGTGCCTCGCGACGTGCTTCTCGTCGAGATCGACGCCGCGCCGGCCGATGACAACGGCATACTCGAGCTCATAGTCGACCTTTGACGACACGTCGGCCAGCGCCACGTCAGCTCGCGTGCCGATGACCGCGTCGGGATTGCCCTTGTAGTACGCCGGGATGTCGTACCACTTGGGGGGCACGGTGCCGCGCGACGCATTGCGCACATGATCCTCGTACGCCGAGCAGTCCCGTAGCGATGTCGGGCGGGGAATAGGAGCCAGCAGCCGGACATCGTCGAGACGATGGACGACAACAGCCCCGTGGGAACCACGCCGTCCCGGCTGAAGCCCGCTTGGCCCCAGCACCTCGAGAGCCTGCGCCACCGCGTCCCGTGCGAGCGAGCCGTTGGCCAGGATCGTCAGCAGGTCGGGGGGGACGATCGCCGCCGCGAGTTGCGCGGCACGCTGTGCGCCGACCTCACCGTCTATGACCTCCTGGTAGGCGAGATTGAGGTCGACGACATGGTCGGCGCCGGTGAGCACGCCCGCCCGCGAGGTTCGGCCGAGCGGCGTCTCGATCTCGAAGGTCACGAACCGCATGCAAGGTCCTGACCGCTTCGTCGCAGCGCGTGGAACTCCTTGACGCAGAGGGTCATCTCATCCCTTGACGGCGAAGTCTTCCCTTCAACCAGCTCATCGACGCAGCGAGTGACCTCGTCGGCGGACCGGACAGCAAGGCGATGGTGACTCGGCGCCGGCGCTGTCGGTTTGCTCCATGTGCGCCCCGCGCGATCCGGCGGAACTCCGCTTCGCGAACGAAGTGCTGCGACATCGCCATCTCCAACCCGCGCTGTCCCGGCAGCATGAACGATAGAACGGAAAGTGTCAAGATTGTTCATCAGCCGCATCGTCATCGTCCCTTGTAGGTGCCGGCCCGCTTCTCCCGGAACGCGCGGCCGGCTTCGTCGTAGTCGTCCAATGCCGACACGACGCCGAAGTGCGAGGAGACCAGATCGAAATGGGTGCGCAGGTCGATGCGCTCCGCCTGACGAACCAGTCGGCGGATCATGCCGATCTGCACCGGTGGCGCCGTGGCGATCCTCTCGGCCAGCCGGTAAGTGCGCGGCAAGACCTCGTCGTCGTCGACCACGTCGTTCACGAGCCCGAGTCGCAGTGCTTCGTCAGCGGTGACGACGTCACCGGTCATCAACAGTTCCATGGCCTTGGCAGTGCCGACAAGGCGCGGCAACAACCAGGCGCCGCCGTCTCCGGGAACCAGGCCCACCTTGATGTAGCCCTCGGACAACCGCGCCGACCGGCCGGCGATGCGCATGTCACAAAGCAGCGCCATGTCGAGTCCGGCACCGACCGCGGCGCCCTTCAGGGCGGCGATGACCGGCTTGTCCATCTCTTCGACGGCCAGCGCGACGCGGTGGATGCGTTCGGTCAGCATCCGCTTGCGGCCGATGGGCGTGTCGTCGACCTGCTCAAGAGCCGACAGGTCCACGCCCGAGCAAAACGAGTCACCGGCCCCGCTGACGACGACCACTCGGACCAAGTCATCAGCGGCCGCCTCGCGAAGCCGCGCCGCCCACTCGTCGATCATCGGGAGGGTGAACGCGTTCTTGCGCTGGGGCCGGTCCAGCAGGATCGTCGCCACGCCGCCGTCGACCGAGTAGCGCAGGCCGACGTCGTCAGTCATCACATACCCACCAGCATCGGCCACAGGTCCTGGTCATCGAGGCTGACAGCGACGTTCGCGATGTGCTGCGTCCATTGACGTTCACCGCCCCACTCGGAACGCCAGGCCCACAGCCGAGTCGTGGTGAACCGGAGTGGGTGTTCCTGGGTCATGCCTATCGCACCATGCACCTGATGGGCGATCGCCGCGACGGTCCCTGCCGCTTGCGCGGTCCTGGCCTTCGCGGCCGCGACGGCCAGGCCGGCGGCCGCGGAGCCGAACCCGTGACCGCAGACGCGAACGGCGGCGTCCGCAGCAGCGCGTGCGGCGGCCGCTTCTGCTGCCAGTCCCGCGATGTGCTGCTGCACGGCCTGAAAGGCGGCGATCGGACGCCCGAACTGCATGCGTTCCTGGGCATACCGCACGGAGAGATCGAGCGCTGCCTGCGCGGCACCGGCCACAAGCACCGCCCGGGACAGCGCTCCGCGCAGCCGGATCTCCCGCTCTGCGTCCTCCGGTACCGCGGCGACGGATGTGGGCGGCAGATCGATGTCCACAGCGATGTCGTCGCGGGGTTCGCCGGCCACGTTGCGGCCTGCCACGACCTTTGTGGCACTCGTCGGCACCCGGAAGATCAACCGACCGTCCGCGGTTGTCGCCATCCCCGCGACGGTGTCGGCAAGACCTCCATAGGGCACCCGGCGCAACAGTCCCCGAACGCGCCAGCCCTCGGCCGATCGTTGCGCCGTGACCTCGCCGAGGCCCACGGTCAGGGGGCCGTCGGGGACGGCGAGACCGGCGGCAGCGAGGACCGGGCCGACGATCATCGATGTTTCCGCGAGCGGCAAGCTCGCCGCCCGCTCCCCCGCGAGGCGGAGCACCACCGCCGACTCGGCCAGCGAGCCGCCGCTGCCCCCGGCCTCCTCGGGCACGCCGACGCGAGTGAGCTCGGCTGACTCGAGCGCCTCCCAGAGTTGCCGGTCGAGGTCGCCCTCGACCGCCGCGAGTCGTTCCGGCGTACAAAGGTCACTCAAGAGATCGGCGACACCGGCCTCGAGGGCATCTAGATCCGTCGTCATCGCAGTCCAACCGCTCGCGCAACGACGCCACGCAGGATCTCGTTCGTGCCGCCGCGGATCGTGAAGCCGGGTGCATGCAGCTCCGCCTGCGCGAGCAGCCTGGCCCCGGGATCGGTTGATGTGGGATCCGGCTCGACGTCGAGCACCAGCCGCGCCAGCTCGATCACCTCGCTCTCGAACCGGGTGCCGAGGTCCTTGACCAACGCAGCCGGCACGTCCGCCGCGACGCCGCCGCCCAGGCTCGACGCGATCGCAAGGGACATCTGTCGCAGCGTCCACAGCCGGGCGAGGAGCGCGCCCATCTGCGGGTGATGTGAGCCATCACCCGAGAGGCGGACACACGCGACGACGTGAGCCAGCAGCGGATACGTCGACAGGATCCGTTCGGGGCCGCTGCGCTCGAAGGCGAGCTCCGACGTGACCTGCTGCCAACCGTTGCCGATCGTGCCGAGCACCAGCTCGTCGGGTACGACGACCCCGTCGAAGACCACCTCGTTGAAGTGATGCTCGCCGGTCAACAGTCGGATCGGGTTGATTGTCAGACCGGGAGAGTCCGTCATGACGATGAACTGCGACAGCCCACCATGTCGGTTGTCCGGGTCGACGGCCTCGGTGCGCGCGAGAACCACGAGCGCGTGCGCGTGATGCGCTCCGCTGGTCCAGACCTTGGTGCCGTCGAGGATCCAGCCGCCGTCGCCGCCACTCGCACGCATGCGCACGGACGCGAGATCCGAGCCGGCGTCCGGCTCGCTCATGCCGATGCCGAAAAAACACTCACCGCGGGCAATCGCCGGCAGGAACCGCTGCTTCTGCTGGTCGGTACCGAATCGCAGCAACGACGGGCCCATCTGGCGATCTGCGATCCAATGCGCGGCGACGGGTGCACCGGCAGCGAGCAGCTCTTCGGTGACCGCGAACCGCTCGAGCGTGGAGCGGCCGTGACCGCCGTACTCCGGTGGCAACGTCATCCCGATCCAGCCACGACGAGCGAGCGCCCGGCTGAACTCCTCGTCCCAACCCGCCAGCCATGCGTCGCAGCGCGGGGTGAACCGACCCCCCGACAACTCGCCGGCGAGGAAGGTGCGCACCTCGACGCGCAGCTGCTCGACCTCGGGCGGCACCTCGGCGATCGGAGGCACGAGCGCCTGGCGTGTCACGGCTATCGGCCTGTCCAGCGCGGCGCCCGCTTCTCGGCGAAAGCACGCGCGCCTTCCTGTGCGTCCTCCGAGCCGCGCACCGGCTCGAGGATGTCCCACTGACGCCCGAACTGCTCATCGATCGGCCAGTCGCGCGCCTCGACAGCGATGCGCTTCGTGGCAGCCAGTGCAAGCGGTGCCCCACGGGCGACGAGAGCCGCGAGGTCGCGGGCGACCGACAGCACCTGGCCGGCTGGTGCCAGCCGGTTGACCAGTCCGAGCTGCGCCGCGCGCGGCGCAGACATCGGCTCGCCCGTGAGCAGCATCTCCAGAGCCAGGTGGTAGGGGACGCGCTCCCGGAGGCGCAACGCTCCGCCGGCCGCGGCGACCTGGCCGCGAAGCACCTCCGGGAAGCCGAGCACTGCGTCGTCGGCGGCCACGATCAGGTCGCAGGCAAGCGCGAGCTCGAGGCCGCCGCCGAGCACGAAACCCTCGGCCGCGGCGATGATCGGCTTGACCGGCGGGCGCCCGACCATGCCGAGTCCACCGCGGCGCTCGGTGATGGGGCGCTGCCCGGTCGTGGCGAAAGCCTTGAGGTCCATGCCCGCACAGAACGTCCCGCCATTGCCGGTGAGCACGCCCACGCGCAGGTCGGGTGCGTCGTCGAACCGGTCAAGCGCGTCCGACAACGCCTCGGCGGTCGGCAGGTCGATCGCATTGCGGCGCTGAGGCCGGTTGAGGGTGATGACCATGACGCCCGCAGCCGTCTCGACGAGCAGTTCGTCAGTCACCGGGCGCAGTCTAGGAGATGGCGATACAGACTGGACAGCAACTGTCTAGTGGCTGCCGACGAGGGCAGCGTTGTCCATCCCCGGGGGCCGAGCACGGCGGTGGCTGGTAGACAGAGTGGACGGTTTTCATTCAGACTGTCAGCAGACGGGTCGCCCTGCCGCCTGGAACCGTGCCGACTGACGGAGGAACGCCATGGAACCGACCATCATCGTCTCAGGTGACGGACACATCGGCGCCCGTCCGGAGGACTACCGCAGCTACATCGACCCCGAATTCCGCTCAGGACTCGACGACCTGATCACGGAGAACAACGAGTTCCTCAAGCTCACGGCGTCGCGTCCCATGGTGTCGCAAGTTGTCGACATCAACGACGACGAGTTCCCGGGGTGGAACGCGCAACGGAGGCTCCGCGACCTCGATCACGATGGCGTCGCCGCGGAGATCCTGCACGGGGGACACCAGGGTTCGGTGCTTCCGTTCTACTCGGTGATGAACAAGCCCTACCCGATCGATCTCCGTGCCGCCGGCGCACGCGCATATCACCGGTGGGCAGCCGACTTCATCAGTGCCAGCGACGGGCGCATGCTGCCGATCGCGGACCCGGGTCCGTGCGTCGACCTTGCGGAGACGGTTCGCGAGCTGGAGTGGTGCGCCGGGCAGGGATTCGTGTCCGTGTCGCTGGTGCAGAACACGTGGGACGAGTCGTTGCCACCGGTTCACGACCCTTACTACGAACCGATCTGGGCGGCGTGCGAAGAGCTCGGGCTCGTGCTGTCCGTGCACGCCGGCTGGGGCAGCCCGCAGGGCAAGTTCTGGGAGTTCGCCAAGCAGTTCGAAAAGCTGGTCGTGGGAGCCGGAGCCAGCGACGAGGAGTCGTCGGTGAAGCTCATGGAGGCAATGGCGGCGAGTGAGGATTCGCCGCTCAAGCTCGACATGGGCCCGCGCCGAGCGCTTTGGCAGCTCATGCTCGGCCGTGTCTTCGATCGACACCCCGATCTGAGGCTGGTGCTCACCGAGGTCCGCGCGGACTGGCTGCCGTCGACGCTCAAACTGCTGGACGAGCGCTTCGAAAGCGGGGCCACGCCATTGGCGATGCGGCCGAGCGAGTACTTCACTCGCAACTGCTTCATCACACCGTCGTCGATCCATCTGTGCGAGGTCGAGATGCGGCACGAGATCGGCGTGGACAAGATGCTCTTCGGAACCGACTACCCGCATCCGGAAGGTACCTGGCCGCACACGCGCGAGTGGATCCGTCACGCGTTCAACGGCGTGCCGGAGGACGAGCTACGCGCGATCCTCGGCGAGAACGCGATCCGCTGCTACAACCTCGACCGGGACAAGCTCGCCGCGATCGCGAAGCGGATCGCGCCGAGCCCGGCGGAGCTGCTCGCCGACCCCGACGTCGACCCGCAGCTGCTGGAGAGCTTCCATCAGCGAGCCGGCTACACGCGACCTGCCGAGCAGGCGGACCCCGAGCTCGTCCGCGAGCTGCTGGACGAAGACCTCCGACTGGTGGGCACGAGCTGAGCGCTGTTCAGACCTGTTGGCCGGCGTCGTCGTAGTTGTAGACGCCCGCCCCCGTCTTGCGTCCCAGCCGACCGGCAGCGACGAGGTTGCGCAAGGTCACCGTTGGCCGGTAGCGCTCACCCAGAGTCGCCTCGAGCGACGTCAGGATGCGCAGGTAGGTATCGAGGCCGTTGAAGTCGCCGAGCTCGAGCGGCCCCATCGGCCAGTTGAAGCCGAGCTTCAACGCTTTGTCGATGTCGGCAGCACTCGCCACCCCTTCCTCGAGCATCCGGAAGCACTCCAGCCGGACCAACGCGGAGATGCGCGAGGTCAGAAAGCCCGGGCTGTCCTTCCGACAGACGACCGTCTCCTTGCCGAGCCCCGCACTGAACGCGAGTGCGCGCGCGATCGTCTCTTCGGAGGTCATCAATCCCGCGACGACCTCGACAAGACGCATGAGCACCGGCGGGTTGAAGAAGTGCAGGCCCACGAGACGATGACTGTGATCCGGAATGGCGGCGCCGATGGCCGTGATCGACAGCTGCGACGTGTTGGTTCCGAGCAGAGCCGTCGACGGCGCGTCGGCAACGATGTCGCGAAAGACATCCTGCTTGACGTCGAGCACCTCGATGACCGACTCGACAACGCACTCGGCGCCGCTGACCCCGGTGGCGAGCGCAGTGGTGCAAGACAGCCGAGCGTCAACCGCACTGGCCTCGTCAACGGTCAGCGAGCCCTTCTTCACGAACCGGCCGAGGCTTGTTGCGACGGCCTGCCGGGCACGGTCGAGCTGATCCGCACTGACGTCTACCAGCGAAGTCTCGTGCCCTGACATCGCCGCGAGCTGGGCGATCCCGGAGCCCATCGTCCCGGCCCCGATGACTGCGACGCGCACGTCAACCCCTCTCGTCGGATGGCCCACGTCGGTTGCCCGCTGCCGGCCCCCGGTCAGCCTAATGGCAGGGCTGAACACATCAGACATGGTCTGCCGATACTGTCAAGGCGACGAACGGGGGTGGCATGCCGGCTGACCGCACCGAACAGTGGGAGGTGCCGCTCAAGGAGTCCGCCCGCGACCCGGACCAGGTCAGGGTCGCGCTGACCGAGTGGCTCCGGCCGCGACTCGGCGCCGGCCCCCTCGTGCTCACCCGACCGGAGGTCCCGCGAGACAACGGGGTGTCCAACGAGACCTATCTGTTCGAGGCACGCGGCCGCCGCGCCCGGTATGCGCTCGTTGCGCGGGTCCAGACCGACGATCCGCTCTAACTCGACGCCGGTGTCGAGCGGCCGTCCCGCGTCCAGCGGGCGCGGGCGGACGCGGCCGGGGTCGT
>JAVEEE010000115.1 GCA_030840615.1 Frankiaceae bacterium
GGCACGTCGTTCGGCGGCGGTCTCGACGACCTGCTGCGGCGTACTGCCTCGATGCCGCCCGACGATCTCGTCGACGAACGTCTCGGCGCGGTTCTCGCGGAGGCGCAGACGGTCGTGCTGCTCGGTCTGCGCAGCACGACCCGCGCGCTGTCCGGGAGTGTGGGTGCTGAGGCGGCGGTGCGCAAGCTGCTCGGTGCCGAGAACGAGCAGCGCGTGCTCGAGCTCGGGATGGATCTGCTCGGCACCGACGGCACGCATCTGTCGGGGGATGCGTCCGCGACCTGGGTGGGCGGCTTCCTCGGCGGAAGGTGCCTGACGATCGCGGGCGGCACCAGCGAGGTGCAGCGCAACGTCATCGCCGAGCAACTGCTCGGCCTGCCGCGTGACGTGGGCTACTGATGGACTTCGCGGCCGCTGCCGATGTCGCACGAACGACGGAGCACGTGCTGGCCGGTTTCGACGACGACTACTGGCGAACTCATTGTCAAGACCGCAAGCACCCCGCGGAGCTGTGGCAGGCGCTCGCACGCGCCGACCTCCTCGGGCTCGGCTTGCCGACGGACTACGGCGGTGTGGGCGGTGGTGTCACACATGCCGCGGCACTCGTTGAGGCGACCGCCCGGTTCGGTCGGCCCCTGTTCTCGCTGCTGACGACATACATCTGCGGCGAGCTGCTGCTGCGGCACGGAGACGACAAGCAACGGGCGCGCTACTTGCCGGGGATCGCTGCCGGTGAGTGTCGGTTCGCGTTCGCCATCACGGAGCCGGATGCCGGGACCAACAGCTTCGCCATCCGCACGACAGCGCGAGACGACGGCGTCGAGGGCCTGTCGCTCGCGGGGCACAAGTGCTACATCTCCGGAGTCGACCAGGCCGACGTCGTCGTGGTCGTCGCGCGCACGACGCCGCGCTCCGATGTGGACGACCGGCGGCAAGGCATGGCGCTGCTGCTCGTCGATCCCCAGGCACCGGGCGTGAGCATGACGCCGATGTCGATCGAGATGCCGGCACCCGAGCGACAGTTCGATGTCTGGTTCGACGACGTACGGCTCGACCACGGTTGCGTCGTGGGTGAGCCCGGTCGCGGGTTCGACTACCTGTTCACCGTGCTCAACCCCGAGCGGCTGCTCACCGCCGCGACGCAGGTCGGGATCGGGCGGCGTGCCCTGGACCTCGGCGTACGGCGGGCACGGGAGCGTGCGCCGTTCGGTGTCCCGGTCGGCTCCTACCAGGCGATCCAGCATCCGCTGGCGCACGCACATGCTCAGCTCGAAGCGGCCTGGCTGATGACGATGCACGGCTGCGCTGAGTACGACGCAGGCCGATCGGCGGGCACCGAAGCCAACGTGGCCAAGCTGCTCGCAGCCGAGGCGTCCCAGCATGCGTTCGATGCCGCGGTCCAGACGCACGGCGGCGCCGCCTTCGATGACGACGCCGGGCTGACGGCGCTGTGGCCGCTGGTCCGGATGGGGCGGATCGGTCCGGTCAGCAACGAGATGGTGCTCAACCACCTCGCCGAGCACGCGCTCGGCCTGCCGAAGAGCTACTGACTGTGGGGGTCGAGCGTGCCGCGCTCCAGCCGGTCGAGCAGCCCGTCGACGCCTGAGCCGTGCAGCGTCATGCCCCCGTCGACGACGATGTTCTGACCGGTGACGAAGCGCGCGAGTGGGGAGCAGAGGAACAGGATCACGTCGGCGATCTCTGCCGGTTCGCCGATCCGGCCGAGTGGCGTCTTGGCTGTCCACCATTCACGCGCGCCGGCGACACCGGACAGCAGCGGATCGGTGAGCCCGGTGTGGATCGCACCGGGGGAAACGGCGTTGACTCGTACGACGGGTGCGTACTCCAGCGCGGCGTTGGCGGTCAGCGCCACGACCGCTGCCTTGGCGGCGGCGTAGGGGCCCTCGCCGATCGCGGGCCGCACCCCGCTGATCGACGCCGTGTTGACGATGCACCCGCCACCGGCCTCGACCATCCGAGGGCCGAGCAGCTTGATGCCGTGGAACACCGACGTCAGGTTGAGCGCGACCAGCCGCTCCCACTCGCTGATCGGATAGTCCCCGAGGCGAGCCATGCCGCTGCCGCCGGCGTTGTTGACGAGGATGGTCGGCGTGCCCAGGTCGGCCGTGACCGCGTCGATGACCGCGGCGAGGGCCACGAAGTCCGTGACGTCGACGGCGTAGTCGCGAGCCCCGAGGTCGCGCTCACCCAGGTCGCGGGCGACCCGGCGGGCGCTCGTGTGGTCGACGTCGAGCACCGCTACTGCCGCACCGTGTTCGGCCAACCGCTGGCAGGTCGCTGCGCCGATCCCCGAGCCGCCGCCGGTCACCACGGCGACCTGCCCGGCAAGGCTGATCTCCTTGCGCGCGGAGCGCGACGCTCCCGGAGTCGTCATGTTGCTCCCGCGTCCTACCTGCGTTGACACCCGTTTGGCGCCGAGGCCTATCCTCTCAAAGATATAGATTCCGCCCAACGCGGACATTTCGAGGAGACGAATGCACACCGGCGACCCAGTTCGCCGGTCGCGTCGTCGGCTGGCATTGGTCGGCGTGGCGACCGGAATGGCCCTGCTCTCCGCAGCCTGCGGGACGCGGATGAGCCATGACGCGATCGTTGCTGCCAACCCCGGCGGAGTCGCGGGCGCGGCGGCTGGTCAGCCGGGTGCTCCAGGGACCACGACCTCCGGCGGCGTGACGCCCAGAGTCGGCAGCGTCGTCCCCGGCGGTGGCCCGAGCGCGGGTCCCGGTGCGGTCGGCAGCGTCCCCGGCGCGGCGAGCAGCAGATCCGGTACGACGTCCGGCAGCACGGGCGGCAGCTCGTCGAGTGGAGCGTCCGCGGAGCCGACCGGCGAGCCGCTGGTGATCGGCAGTGTCGGTGACTACTCGGGCATCGCCGGCGCGTCCGAGAAGGACGGCCCCAAGGCGTTGCAGGTGTGGGCGGCCTATGTCAACGACCACGGCGGCGTCAACGGACATCCGGTGAAGGTCTACGTCGTCGACGACGGCATGGACCCGCAGCGCTACCAGGCCGCGGTCAAGGACCTCGTCGAGAACAAGCACGTCATCGCGTTCGTCGACAACTTTGCGCCGTTCACCATTCAGGCCGGCGTGAAGTATCTCGAGGACAAGCGCGTGCCGGTCATCGGTGGTGACTGTGCCGAATACGTGTGGAACCAGAGCCCGATGCTGTTCCCGCAATGTCCGGCCTACGTGAGCTCCATCTGGGGCATCACCCGCGTCGGTGCGGTCTACGGCAAAGGCAAGAACTTCGGAGCCATCATCTGCTCCGAAGCGGCGGCGTGCACCAACACGAAACAGGAGTGGTTCCACAACGGTCTCGCCAAGAAGGCCGGGGTCAACCCCGTCTTCGAGGCCGACGTGTCGATCGGCCAGCCCGACTTCACCGCGGAGTGCCTCGACGCACGCCGGGCCAATGTGCAGATCATGTCCGTTGTCGCTGACGTGGGCACGGTCGGGCGGGTTGTCTCCTCGTGTGACCGCCAGAACTTCCATCCGCAGTACATCCAGGGGTCCGGCACCATGGATGCGCACCTGGCAACCCTCGACGGCATGTCCGACGCGCTGGTGCAGCTCAACGACTTCCCCTGGACCGTGTCCGGCGCGGGGGTGCAGGAGTTCCGCGACGCCTACCGGACCTACGCGCCGGACGATCCTCTGACGCCCAATGCGAGCCAGGGTTGGGCCTCGGCGATCGTGTTCCAGCACGCCGCCGAACACGTGGGCGCACATCCGACGAGCGCACAGATCCTCGCCGGTCTCTGGTCGATGCACAACGAGACCTTCGGTGGTCTCACGCCGCCGCTGACGTTCGTCCGCGACAAGGCCGCGCCGGACGCGAAGTGCTCGTTCGCGATGCAGGTCCAGGACGGCAAGATCGAGGCGCCGTTCGGTCTCAAGACGGTCTGTCGATGAAGACCTCGCGGCTGACGCGGCCCGGCATCGGTCGGGGTCGCGCGTTCGCGCTGCTCGCCGCAGTCGCGGGCTTGACGGCGGTGCCGCTCACGGCCGGCGCGACGCCGCTGCGTGAGCCAGCGGACACCGGTGGGTCGACGACGTGGGCGGCGGTCGCCGCCGCGGACGGCGCGCGGGTCGGCGTGATGGTCAAGGACTTCCTGGTCGTGTCCAACATCGTGGATGCCGGTGGGCCGGCTGCGCAGTCGGTGCTCAACGGGTTCGGCGACTGCAAGGCCTACGCCGCCTATCCCTATCCGGGAGAGATCGCCTTGACCGCGCACGGACTTTCCCAGGGAGCCGTGCCGAACTATCCGCTGATCGCGCAGAGCAACCCGACCCAGCCGAAGAGCGACGTGGCCGCCGGGCCGATGCATCTACGCGCCGAGAGCGCCGACGACCGTTCGGCAGCCTTCGCACAGTCGACCGCCGGCGGTGGAGGCTTCGCAGCGGGTACGACGCGGTCGAATGCGACCACCGCGCACGACCCGGAGACGGGCGCGGTGACGGCTGAGGCGGAGTCGACACTCGAAGCCGTCTCTATCGAGGGCGTGCTGTCGATCGGTCGTGTCCACTCGCATGCCCGGCTGGTGTCCAAGCCCGGTGCACCGGTGCAACGCATCACCGACACCGAGCTCGCGGACGTGATGGTCGGCGGCCAGGAGGTCGGGGTCACGGACAAAGGACTCGTGCTTGCCGGCACCGACGTCCCACTGCCACCGGACAGCACCGCCAACGCGTTGCTCGCTGCTGCGGGCATCACCGTGCGCTATCTCGCGGCGACCAAGACCCCGACCTCGCTGGTCGCGGCCGGTCTGTCCGTCTCAGCGGTCGAGGACGTGCCCGGCGTCGGACAGACGACCGTCAGCTATGTGTTCGGTCAGGCGGCCGTGACAGCTCAGGCCAAGGGCGCCGGCCCGGCCGCGACAGCGCTGCCGCCGGTGGGGCCAACTGGTAGCAGTACGCCGACGGCGAGCTCCGGTGCAACGGGCGCCCCGGCTCCGACCGGCTCGGCCGTCGTACCGGTCTCGGGATCAGGCTCCGCACCGGTGGCGAGTCCGGTTACTGCGGGAGCGCCCGGTGCGCCTGCCGCCACCGGTTACGACCTTGCGTCGGCCAAGGGGCCGTCGTCAGAGTCGCTTTACGTCGTCATCGCAGCCGGCGCGATCGTGTTGGTCGCGGCCGTCCAGCTCTTCCGGATCCTGGCGGTGAAGTTGGCATGGACCTGACCAGATGGGCGCGCGCCCAGTGGGACCGGATCGCGGCCTGGCTGCTGATCGCCGGCGGCGTCGTGACCCTGCTCGTCGGCTGGTGGGGCGTCAGCCACACGGCGTATCTCGCAGAACAGATGCCGTATCTCATCTCCGCCGGCATGTTCGGCCTGTTCCTGCTAGGCCTCGGCGCGACGACATGGCTGTCGGCGGACTTGCGCGACGAGTGGCGCAAGCTCGACGAGCTGGCCGACCTGCTCCGCAGCCGTGACGAGACCCGCGGCGAGGCACTGCCCTACCCCGAAGACGTCGCGGTGGCCAGCCGTCGATGACCCGACCGCCCGCGCCCCTGCCGAACCAGCAGCCCTACCCCTGGCTGGTGCCGGACCTGTTCCGATGGTTCGGCCTGCTCGGCCTGTCACTGGCCGGCGTCGTGGTCGCGTGGTGGTGCGCCAGCGGCACCGCCAGCTTCGGCAGGCAACTGCCGTGGCTGGACGTCGGCGTCGTCGCCGTCGTCATCGGCGGACTGGGCAACATGACGTGGCTGCTGCAAGGACGCCGGGCGCTCGCGGTTCGCCGGCGCGGGCTGCTGTCGGCGCTGACGGCCGCACCTGAAGCAATGACGGCAACCGCTGCTGCGACGGACACTGAGCGGTTGGCCGTGCCGGGCACGACCAGACATCATCGAGCGGGTTGCCCGGCCATCGCGGGCAAAGCCGTCGAGGCGATGCCAGCCACCGATCACGAGCGCGCGGGCCGCCGCCCATGCGGTCTGTGTGGTGGGTGAGCTCCCTGCTCCCGTTCATCGTCGTCGGCTTGGTCAGCGGATCCGTCTACGGGCTCGCGGCCATGGGACTCGTGCTCACCTACAAGACGACCGGGGTGTTCAACTTCGCGCATGGCGCGGTCGCGACCGGGGCGGCGTACCTCTTCTTCGAGCTGCAGTCGCGGCAAGGCGTGCCGTGGCCGATCGCACTCGTGCTGACGGTTGCGCTCATCGCCGGTCTCGGCGGCCCGCTGATGGAGCTCGTCGGGCGGCGGCTGCGACAGGTGCCCGTGGCGACGCAGGTGGTCGCGACCGTCGGCATGTTGCTGGCGATCCAGGGCATCGTCGTCGCCATCTTCGGTGCCGCTGCGATGTCGTTCCCCGCCTTCCTGTCCACGCGCACCGTTCGGCTACCGGGCGTCTACGTCGGCGTCGACCAGATCGTCGTGTTTGCTGTCGCCGCGCTGCTCGCGATTGCGCTGTTCGTCTTCTTCCGCCGGTCCCGAGTGGGACTGTCTATGCAGGCCGTCGTCGACAACCCCGACCTCGTCGGGCTCGGCGGCAACAACCCGGTGCGGGTGCGCACGATCGCCTGGACGATCGGGCTGGGCACTGCGGCGCTCAGCGGCGTGCTGCTCGGCCCGAGCGTCGGGCTCAACGCACCACTGCTGACGTTGCTGGTCGTGCAGGCCTTCGGGGCAGCGGCCGTCGGTGGCTTCACCAGCCTGCCGCTCGTCTATGCCGGCGGTCTGCTACTCGGAGTGTTGGCCGCGGGCGTGACGAAGTACGGCCCCGGACACCAGTTCCTGCAGGGCGTGCCCAGCAGCCTTCCGTTCGTCTTCCTGCTCGGGGTGATGCTGCTCGCCCCACGCCGACTGGCGCAACGGCCGGTCCGCGCCCGGCTGCCCGCTGTCACCCCGCGGCCCTTGCCCCGCTGGCTTCGCACCGGCGGGCCGATCGCCGCGATCGCACTCGCCGCTGCCGTGCCTGCCCTTGTCGGGAGCCGGCTGCCGCTCTTCTCCAGCGGCGCGGCCTACGTCGTCCTCTTCGTCTCGCTCGCTCTCTTGGTGCGCACGTCCGGGCAGACCTCGCTGTGCCACGCGGGTTTCGCCGCCGTCGGTGCGTCGTCGTTCAGTCACCTGGCGCACGGTGCCGGGCTGCCGTGGGCAGTCGCGCTGCTCGTCGCGGGCCTCGTCGCGGTGCCGGTCGGCGCGTTGGTCGCCGTCCCGGCCATTCGCCTGTCCGGCCTCTATCTCGCGCTGGCGACGTTCGGCTTCGGGGTGCTGTTGCAGCAACTCGTCTACCGCACCCGGTTCATGTTCGGCCGCAACGGCCCGCTCACGGTGCCGCGTCCGTCCGGCCTCGATGGAGACGTCGCGTTCTATTACGTCGTGCTGACCGTCGCAGTGCTCGCGTGCGTGCTGGTCACGGTGCTGACGCGGCAACGGCTGGGCCGGCTGCTGCGTGCTCTGGCCGACTCGCCGCTGGCGCTCGGCGCCCAGGGTGTCGACGTCAACGTCACGCGCGTCATCGTCTTCTGCGTGTCGGCGTTCCTCGCGGCGATCGCCGGTGCGCTGCTGGCGGCCCTCTCCGGATCGGTCGACGTAGCACCGTTCGACCCGTTCCGGTCGCTGCTCTATCTCGCGGTGCTCGCGGTCGCCGGGGCCGGACAGCTGCGCGCACCCGTGGTTGCCGCACTGCTCTTCGCCGTGTTGCCGGCCTACCTGGCCGGCAGCAATGCGGTCGCGACTTACGAACCGGTCGCGTTCGGTGTGGGCGCGATCGTGGTCGCCCTCGTCGAGGGCAGTCGTGACGAGATCGTGGCCGTCGTACGACGCGGCGCCGAGCGCGGTCGGGCGAGGCTCGCCCGTGGTCCGGCCGCCGCACGCATGGTGGGTGCTCGATGAGCGCCCCGGGTCTGAGCATCAGCTCGCTCGTCGTCCGCTACGGCGGCCTCGTTGCCGTCGACGACGTCAGCCTGACCGTGCCACCGGGGCGGGTCACCGGACTCATCGGCCCCAACGGCGCCGGCAAGACGTCGCTGTTCAACGCGTGCAGCGGGCTGGTGCGACCGACCGCAGGCCGGATCTGGCTCGACGGCCGTGACATCACCAGCCTCCCGTTCGCGCGCCGCCCGCAGCTCGGGCTCGGCCGGACGTTCCAGCGGATGGAGCTGTTCGACTCGCTGTCGGTGCGGCAGAACGTCGAGCTGGGTCGTGAAGGTGCCCTCGCCGGCTCGTCGGCGTGGCGGCAACTGGTCGCGCGCCGGTCGGAACGCGCGCTCATCGCCGAGGCGGCTGACGAGGCGCTAGCCACCTGCGGGCTGCGGGCTTACGCCGACCTGCCCGCCGGGGCGTTGTCGACCGGCAACCGCAGGCTGGTCGAGCTCGCCCGGGTGCTCGCCGGAGGCTTCCGCCTGCTGCTGCTCGACGAGCCGTCGAGCGGTCTGGACGACCGGGAGTCGGAGCGGTTCGGGGCGATCCTGACCGAGGTCGCGCACGGCCGCGACATCGGCATCCTGCTCGTCGAGCACCATATGGAGCTGGTGCTGCAGGTGTGTGACTACCTCTACGTCCTCGACTTCGGTCGGTTGTTGTTCGAGGGCACCCCTGACGAGGCAGTCGCAAGCGAGGTCGTGCGGGCCGCCTACCTGGGGACAGCGGCATGAGCCGGCGCAGCCGGCGCCGTTGTTGGGTGGCGGGCGGGGCGGTGGACGTATGAAGCCTGGGCTCGAGCTCCGCGGTGTCTCCGCCGGCTACGCCGGCACGACCGTGCTGCGCGATGTGAGCCTGACCGTCCCGGCGGGGTCTGTCGTCGCGCTCCTCGGCCCGAACGGCGCGGGCAAGACGACCCTGCTCAACGTCGCGTCGGGCGTGCTGGCCGCCGACGCCGGAACGGTGTGGCTGGCCGATGCGGACGTGACCGCGGAGGCGTCGTACCGCCGGGCTGCCCGTGGGCTGTGTCACGTGCCCGAGGGACGGGGCATCTTCCCGAGCCTCACCGTCCGCCAGAACATTGCCCTGCATGTGGCGCCGCGCGACGAACAGGTCGCGATCTCGCTCGCGGTCGACGCCTTCCCCGTGCTCGGCCGTCGACTCGGACAGTTGGCCGGGACGCTGTCCGGCGGCGAGCAGCAGATGCTGGCGTTGACAGCTGCCCGGGTACGACGCCCCGAGGTCGTGCTCCTCGACGAGGTGTCCACCGGGCTCGCCCCGCAGGTGATCGACGAGATCTTCGCGTTCCTCGCATCGCTCGCCGCAGCCGGCGCATCGCTGCTCGTGGTGGAGCAATACGTCGCCCGCGCGCTTGCACTCGCCGACTACGTCTACATCCTCCGCAATGGTGGCGTGGCGTTCGTCGGTGAGCCCGCCGAGCTGACCGACGAATCCGTCTTCGCCGCCTACCTCGGCACCACCACGACCGTCCCGGTGGGGGCCTGAGTGCCCGCGCCGGACTGGTTGGCCTCGGAGCGGCTCACCGTTGCCGAGCTGGTGGACGATCGGGCCGGCAAGACCCCGGACGTGACGGCCCTGTGGCTCGACGACGTCGGCTACACGTTCGCGGACCTTGCCAGCCGATCACGGGCCGCGGCGTCGGCGTTGCTCGGACTGGGGGTCCGGCCGGGTGAAGCGGTGGCTCTGCTGCTGGAGAGCTGCATCGACCTGGTGGACGTCTGGCTCGGCGCGACTGCCGCCGGGATCGTCTCGGTGCCCATCAACATCGCCAACCGCGGCGACTTTCTGATCCATCAGCTACGCGACAGCCAGACGGTGCTGCTGCTCGCCGATGCCACGACCGTCGACGCGGTCCGCGCCGTTGCCGGCGACCTCCCGCAGCTGCGCGTCGTCGTGGTGGTCGGGGACGCGGGCGGCGGCTGGCCGTCGCACGTGCAGGCGGTGTCGTCCGAAGTGCTCGTCGGCAACGCAGCGACGCTGGGCGATGACGCCGGGACGCCGTGGCCCGACGACGCCCGTGCGGCCTGGAACGCGCCGGCTTGCATCCTCTACACCTCCGGGACGACCGGGCCGTCCAAGGGTGTTGTTGTGACGCAGCACTATCTGGTCACGGCGGCGCGCATCGTCGCTGATGCGTATGCGCTCGCACCGGGTGACGTCACCTACGGTGCCGTGCCGTTGTTCCACTTCAGCGGGATGCTCGGCTCGGTGCTGGCCGCCGTTGTCGCCGGCAGCAGTGCCGTGGTCGACCGCCGTTTCTCTGTGTCGTCGACCTGGGAGCGGGTGCGTCAATACGGCGTGACGGGCGTCATCGCCGTCGGCGCGATGATCCTGATGCTGTGGAACTTGCCTGAGTCGGACGACGACCCGAAGCTGCGCTTTCTCGCCGGTGCGCCTATCCCCGCCGAGCTGCACCGGCGCATCGAGGAGCGCTACGGCTGCCGAATCTGCACGATGTATGGCATGACCGAGGCGTTCCCGCTGGCCGTCTGGGGCGTGCACGACGACGCGGAGCCCGGGTCGGCCGGGCACACCTCGCCGCTGTTCGACGTGCGCATCTTCGACGATGCCGACGCCGAGATTGCTGTGGGCGAGCCGGGCGAGATCGTCTGCCGGCCGCGCGCGCCGCACGTGATGTTCGAGGGATACCACGGCAACCCGACCGCGACGGTCGAACAATGGCGCAATGGTTGGTTCCACACCGGCGACTTCGGCCGCGTCGACGCCGACGGCAACCTGTTCTTCGTCGACCGCAAGAAGGACGCGATGCGTCGCCGTGGCGAGAACATCTCGTCGTACGAGGTCGAGCAGAGCGTGCTCCGTCATCCTGCCGTGGCCGAGGTCGCGGCGCATGCGGTCCCGAGCGACGTCGGCGAGGACGACGTGAAGGTCTGTGTCATTGCCCACGAGCCAGTGACCCCGGAGGAGCTGCTGCAGCACTGCATCGACCGGATGCCGGCGTTCGCCGTACCGCGTTACATCGAGCTGGTCGACGACCTGCCGCGCAACGCGGTCGGGCGGGTGCTCAAGTATGTGCTGCGCGAGCGCGGGGTGACTTCGGGCACGTGGGATCGTGAACAGTCCGCGCTGGCGTCACGGCCACGCGCGCAGAGGGAGGGTCGCTAGTGGGGGAGTCGCCGCCACCGGTAGCGCCCGCCCCGGTGGCCCTAGTCACCGGCGGCAGCGGTGGCATCGGATTCGCGTGCGGTGAGCTGCTGGCGAAGCGCGGCTACGACGTGCTGCTCACCGCGCGCCGGGAGGCGCCCCTGCGGGAGGCGGCCGAGAGGCTCGGGTGCCGCTGGAAGACCGCGGACTGCAGCGTCGAGGCGGACGTCGACGCGCTCTACGAGGGGGAAACCGCGGTCGCCATGGTCGTGCACGCGGCGGGCCTGTACGAAGGCACGTTGGTACGCCGGCAGACGGTCGACGTCGTCGACCGGGTGCTCGCCGCCAACCTGCGCTCGGCTTATCTCGTCGCGTCGAAGGCCCTGCCCCTGATGAGCGCCGGCGGGCGCATCGTCTTCATCTCCTCCATCGCGAGCCGGGGCGAGCCGACCCTCTCGGCCTACTCGATGTCCAAGGCCGGCGAGAACGCGCTCGCCGCCGCACTTGCCGGCGAGGTCGAGAAGCAGGGCATCGGTGTCCACCTCGTGACGCCCGGGCCGGTCGACACACCGATGTTCGGCGACTATGTCGCCAACGTCCCGACGCTCCATGCCGACGACGTCGCCCGTGCCGTCGGTTGGCTCGAGGAGATGCCGCCGCACGTGGTCGTGCGCGAGATCGTGCTCGAGCCGGTGACGTCGGGTCCATTCGTGCCGTCGCGCTCCGCGCGCGAGAGCACGCAGCCAGCGGGTGCGAGCGACGCGTGAGCGAACCCCGTCCCCTTGCCGGAGTGCGGGTGCTCGACTGCACCCGCCGCCTTGCCGGCGCCTACGCCGGCAAGATGCTGCGCGACGTCGGCGCGGACGTGGTCGTCACCGGCGACCGCCCGGACGACGTCGTGCCCCGCGCGCAAAATGAGGCGGTGTGGCTGTGGTTGCAGGCGGGCAAGCGGCGCGTCGCCCGCGCGGGCGTGCCGCAGCTGCAGGAGCTGGCCGACATAGTGCTCGTCGACACCGATGACGGCCCGACCCGACAAGGTTCGGTGACGGTGAGCATCACCGACTTCGGCCGGAGCGGGCCGTGGGCCGACCGGCCGGCCTCGCACCTCACGCTCGAAGCCGAGTCGGGCTCGCTGGGCAGCCGCGGCGTGCCGGAGCTGCCGCCGGTCGCCGTCGGCGGGCAGCTCGGCGAGTGGATCGCCGGGCTCTACGCGGGAACAGCCGCGCTCGCGGCATGGCGCAGCACTCGGTCGTCGGGCGCGGCCGAGCACGTCGAGGTCTCCGTCTTCGAGTGCATGCTCGTGACGCTCAACATGCACGAACCCCTGCACGCGGCGCTCGCCGGATCCGACGCGTTCACCCGCTGGGTGCAAGTGCCGTCAGTCGAGCGCACCAAAGACGGTTGGGTCTGCTTCTCCCTCGTCACGGGCCAGCAGTGGCAGGACTTCACGGTCATGATCGGTCGGCCCGACCTCGGCGAGGACCAGACGCTCGCGAACATGCTCGGCCGCTGGCCGCGGCGGCACGAGATCTACGCCGCGATGGAGCCGTGGCTCACAGCACGGACCGTCGAGGAGGTCGTCGAGCAGGCCGCCGCATGCCGGCTGCCGGTCGCGCACGTCACCGACGGACCGACCATCGCGGCGATGGAGCACTTCCGGCTGCGCGGCACGTTCACGACCAGCCCGCACGGTGATTACCGGCAACCGCGTCCGCCGTACCTCTTCTCTGCCTTCACCACCGCGCCCCCTGCGCCCGCACCGCAGACCACCACCGGCAGTGCTGCGCTCGTGGAGGCATGGCGCTCGAACACGCGACCCGGCATGAGGAACCCCGACACCAGGAACCCCGACACCAGGAACCCCGACACCAGGAACCCCGACACCAGGAACCCCGACACCAGGAACCCCGACA
>JAVEEE010000519.1 GCA_030840615.1 Frankiaceae bacterium
CCGGACCGCGGTTCAGGCCGCTGCAGCATTGCGGGGATCGCGACGCGCGCGAGGTTGAGGACGCCGACCAGGTCGATGTCGAGCACGGCCTTGTCCGCATCGAGGTCGTTCTCCCAGTGCGGCCTTCCACCCGCCACGACCCCGGCGATCGCGAGAGCCGCGTCGAGTCCGCCGTAGGTCGCGGTCGCGAGGTCGACCGCCGTGCTGAGCGCGTCGAGGTCGCGAACGTCCGCCACCACCGTCGTCACGTCACCGAGTGAACGCAGCGCGAGCAGATCCGACTCGGAGGCCAGGGCATATGGAACGGCTGGATCGTCGGCGCACCGATCGACGGCGATGACGGACCAGCCATCGCTCGCGAGCCGGCGCACGGTCGCTGCGCCGATGCCGCGAGCAGCACCGGTGACGAGAGCGACCCGGCTCATCGGAAGAGTCCTCAGCCGCCGAGCCGGCGGGCGAAACCGGGCGGCACGATGACGTCGTCGGGTGTCAGGTCGTGCACCGACGATTTGCCGAGGCCGAGCAGTGCCGAGTCGACGCCCGCCCGAAGGATGTCCAGCACGTTCTCGACACCGGCCTGGCCGTTGGCGGCGAGACCCCACAGGTAGGGGCGGCCGACCATGACGGCTCGCGCGCCCAGGGCCAGTGCCTTGACGACATCGGTTCCCCGGCGCACCCCGCCGTCGAGCACGACCTCGATCTGGTCCCCGACCTCCGCGACGATGCCGGGTAGCGCGCGGATCGCCGCCGGTGTCCCGTCGAGGTTGTTGCCGCCGTGGTTGGAGACCGAGATGGCGCTGACACCGGCGTCGACAGCAGCTTTCGCGTCATCGCAGCGAATGACCCCCTTGAGCATGAACGGGCCGCCCCACTGCTCGCGCATCCAGCTGACGTCGTCCCAGGTCGCGGGTGGCGTTTGCATCCAATCGCCGTAGGCGCCGAAGAACGTCGGGGCCGGTTGTCCCGGTGCGGCAAGGTTGGGCACCGTGAGATCCGGCACGTAGCCCGCCTTGACGTACTTCATCAGGTACGCCGGCCGGGTCAGCACTTCCGGCGCGAAGCGCACCATGGTCTTGAGGTCCATCGACTGCGGAATCGCGGGACTGCCCCAGTCGCGGCCGTGCGAGAACGACCAGTCGAGGGTCAGGATCAGCCCCGTCGCGCCGGCCGTGCGGGCGCGGTTCATCCGCCGAACGATGTCGTCGCGGGTGCCGTTCCAGTACATCTGGAAGAAGACCTGCGTGTTGGCGGCGGTGACCTCCTCGATCGGCTTGCTGGCGAACGAGCTCAACCCCATCGCGATCCCCCGCGCCGCGGCTGCCCGCGCGACTGCGACCTCGCCGTCCGGATGCACGGCCTGCACACCGGTCGGTGAGATGAGCACCGGAAACGAGATGGACTGGCCCATGACCGTGGTGGCGAGCTCGCGTTGCGCGAACAGGCCGCCGATGTGCGGCGCGAAGCCGAGCTCGGCGAAGGCTGCGGTGTTGTCGCGGTAGGTGAGGCCCGCTTCGGTGCCCGCGAGCAGTGCGCTGTAGACCGACTTGGGCAGCCGCTTCTTCGCGCGTCGCTGCGCCTCGGCAACGGTCTCGAACCATGGGTTCCGGCGCATCAGGGGGCGCTCGTCACGCCGGCCGCCGGCCGATCGAGACCGGCACCGGCCGGCCCTTGCCGGCGGCGGAGTGCGAGTGACCGGGCTGCGACGCCGGTCGCGAACCTGCAGCGGCGAGCAGGGCTGCCTCGCCGTGTCCGTGGACGCACTCGGGGTCCGGCCCGTCGAGCGGGATGCCGGTGAAGAACTTCGCGGCCATGCATCCGCCTCGGCACGCGTCGTAGGAGCCGCACGAGGCGCAGGCACCCGCAGATCCCGGCTCGCGCAGCTCGGTGAAGAGCACTGACTCCCGCCACACCTTCGTGAAGCCGCCGGCGTCGCGGACGGTGCCGGCCTTGAACTGGTCGTGCAGCACGAACGGGCAGGCGTAGACGTCGCCGATCGGGTCGATGAGGCACACGACGCGACCGGCGCCGCAGAGGTTGAGACCGGGCAACGGCTCACCGAGCGCAGACAGGTGGAAGAACGAGTCACCCGTGAGAACGCGCGGATGGTCCAGCAGCCAGCGGTAGAGCGTCTGCTGCTGGTCGGCGGTGACGTGAAGGGTGTCCCACACGTCTGCGCCGCGGCCGGACGGGCGGAGCCGGGTCAGGCGCAGCTGCGCTCCGTAACGCGCCGTCAGTGCGAGGAAGCCGTCGAGCTGCGCGACGTTGTCGCGGGTCACGACGACCGACACCTTGAAGTTCTCGAAGCCGGCGTCGGTCAGGTGCTGCATCGCGGTCACGGCGACGTCGAAGGAGCCGGGACCCCGGATGGCGTCGTTGGTCGCTGCGTCGGCACCGTCGATCGAGATCTGCACGTCGACGTAGTCGGTCGCGGCCAACCGTTGCGCGATCGACGGCGTGATGCGCGAGCCGTTTGTGGAGAACTTGACGCCGACCTTGCGGGCGACGCAGTAGTCCAGCAGCTCCCAGAAGTCAGGACGCAGCGTCGGCTCACCACCGCCGATGTTGACGTAGAAGACCTGCATCGCGGCGAGCTCGTCGACGACGGCGAACAGCTCGCTCGTGGTCAGCTCTCGCGGGTCGCGCTTGCCGCTGGAGGACAGACAGTGGACGCAGGCGAGGTTGCATCCGTAGGTCAGCTCCCACGTGAGGCAGATCGGCGCATCGAGCCCATGGCTCAGTCGGTCCGTCACTCGCATATGAGCACCTCCGCCTCCCGCAGTCGCTCGAGCGCGCGGTAGAACGCCGGCCGCTGCTCCGCGACCACACCGACGGCGGCGAGTGCAGCGTCGATGTCGTCGTACTGCTCGACGGTGCGGATGACGGCGACCAGCCGGTCGTCGTTGAGGAACGTCAGCCGTCGGTTGCCGTAGTGGTAGGCCAGCGCGCCGAACTTCTCCTCGCGCAGGCCGACCTGCGGGTGCAACGCGTAGCGGGTCACTGGCGCGAGATGGGTGAGTTCATGAGACGGCGCCTAGTAGACGCCGCACATGCCGTCGATCGAGATCTCCTCGACCAGCAGCTCGGCCAGCACCTCATCCGGCGCATTGTCAGCGGCGGGCGCAACCGGCTCGGTGGTCGGCGGGGTTTCGGTGACGGTGCGGCTCATCGTGCCTCCCGAATCGTGGTGTGGCCGAATCGTGGTGTGGCGAATATTGGCACACGGTGCCACTACCGTCCATAGTGGGGGCATGAGCGCCGGTGTCGCGAGGGTCGGCCGCCCTCCGGCCACGACCGGTGACGCCCTCGAAGCCGTCGCAATGCGGCTGTTCGTCACCCAGGGCTTCGACACCACCACGGTCGAGGACATCGCGGCAGCGGCCGGCATCGGACGCCGGACCTTCTTCCGCTACTTCGCTTCCAAGAACGACCTCGTGTGGGGACGCTTCGCCGAGGGGCTGACGGAGTTCCGCGAGCATCTCGACGGGACGCCTGCTGACCTGCCGACGGCCACGGCCCTGCGCGAGGCGATCGTCGCCTTCAACGCGCTGCCACCCGACCAGGTGCCGGTGCACCGGCAGCGGATGTCGCTGATCCTCACCGTCTCGAGCCTGCAAGCACACTCGACGTTGATGTACGCCGAGTGGCGAGGCATCGTCGCCGAGTTCGTCGCGACCCGGGTCGGCGGCAATCCGGATGACCCGCTCCCCCGCCTAGCGGGTCATCTCATGCTGGGTGCCGCGGTTGCGGCGTATGAGCAGTGGTTGGCCGACCCGGCTGTCGAGCTGACCGACGTGCTCGACCTGGCGGTCGCCCGCGCCGGCCGGTTCCTCGACGAGCCCTGACCGGCACCGGCTCAGGGCAGTTGTGCGACGGTCGCGCCGGCATCGCGCACGAGATCGCCGAGGGCAACGTTCACGTCGATGACGTGATAGCCCCAGATCGGACCAAGCAATGTGGTCAGCTCGGGCCGGCCGTCGGCGGGGTGGCGCACGGGCGACACCTGCAACCACGTCGCGCCATCAGCCGAGCGGCACTGCGCGGTGTAGTCGTCCGGGTCACTCGTCCACGGCGTCGACACGCGGCTGTCGACGTCGTCGCTCGGGAAGTAGGGATGCAGCGGCTCTCGACCGCGGCCGAAACCAGCGGGGTTGACGCAGGCGACGTGTGTGGATCCGTCCGTGGTCTCGCCGGACAGCGCGCTGACACCGAGACCTGCTCGTCCGAACAACGAGAACGATGGCGGCGTGGCCGGGAAGCTCGAGTAAGCGATGACGCATCCGGCTTCGCCCCGGCGGGTGCACAACGGAAGATGCGTGAAGCTTCCTCCCGCGAGTCGGCCGTCGTGCACGGTCACGTTGGCACCGAGCAGGATCGCGAGCGCGACCTTCGCCCGGACGTTGGGCCGTGGATCGACGTCGGCCCGCAGCAGCCGCACCAGCATCGCGGCGCCTTGGGAGTGGCCGATGAACACCACGGGCCGACCGTGGTTGTGATGCGCGAGGTAGTCGAGCCAGGCCGACTCGACACTATGGAACGCCGTCAGGTTGGCCACCGAGTCGGGCGCGACGTCGGCGACGTCGAACAGGTTGCTGACGGTGCGTTGCCGATACATCGGCGCCCAGACGCGGCACACACTCGAGAAGCGTGACGCCTGTGCCATCGCCACGTGTGTCTGCGCGGGCTGCACGCGCAGATCGGCGTTACGTCGCTTCTCCTCGCTGACCGTCGGGTAGACGTAGAAACAGTCCACGGCAGCAGCATGCGAGGCCGGCGCCGACTCGACTTTGGTCGTTCCATCGGCACGCACAGCAGTGGCCGCGCGGCTCGAGCGGCAGGGGTCGGGGCGGCGGTCCGGCCGGCACAACCAGACCGTGTTGTTCGGCGCAACATTGCCTGTGGTCGAGCTGCCCATCGTTGAGCTGCTCATCGTTGAGCTGCCCACCGTTGATGGTCTGGCGACTGTTGACGTGGGCACGGGTGCCGGGCTGGTCGACGACGACGAGCAGCCGGCCACGACGGTCGCCCCCACCAGCACAAGAGCAACATGCACTCCCGGTCGACGCGGCACCACCGCAATGTATGGCGTCGCGCTCGGCCGCAGACGGCAATGACAGGATCCCGGCATGGGTTCGGGACCACTTGCGGGCATTCGCGTTGTCGAGATTGCCGGCATCGGACCGGCGCCGCTGGGATGCATGGTGCTCGCCGACCTCGGCGCAGAAGTGCTGCGGGTCGATCGGTCGAGCGGCCCGGGCCTGTCGCTCGTGCCGTCTCGGGGCGACGTGCTCGCCCGCGGACGCCGCTCGGTCGCCGTCGATCTCAAGGCAGCGGAAGGCCCGGACGTGATCCGCCGCCTTGCCGACCATGCCGACGTCTTCGTCGAGGCGTTCCGTCCCGGAGTGGCCGAACGCCTCGGCATCGGTCCCGACGACCTGCTGGGTCGCAACGCACGGCTCGTCTACGCGCGCATGACGGGCTGGGGGCAGGACGGTCCACTCGCGCCCCGAGCCGGGCACGACATCGACTACGCGTCGATCGTCGGTGCCATCGGAGCCATCGGTGAACCGGGGCGCAAGCCGGTCGCGCCGATCAACCTGCTCGCCGATTTCGGTGGCGGCTCGATGTTCCTCGTCACCGGCGTCCTCGCGGCCCTCGTCGAACGCGCGGCGAGCGGCAAGGGTCAGGTGGTCGACGTCGCGATGGTCGACGGCGTGGCGAC
>JAVEEE010000140.1 GCA_030840615.1 Frankiaceae bacterium
ACGGTCTACCTGTTCACCCGCGACGATCCAGGCACCTCGCACTGCGGCAAGACCTGCCGCGAGACCTGGCCCCGGGTCATCACCCACGGCAAGCCGCAGGCCGGACCGGGCATCAACCAGAGCAAGCTCAGGCAGACACCGAAACACCAGGTGACCTACTACGGCCATCCGCTCTACTACTACGCCGGAGACAACGCCACGGCCGGCCGGACGAACGGCCAGGGCAGGTCGTCATTCGGCGGGCGGTGGTGGGTCGTCAGCCCGCAGGGCAAGGCCGGCACCGGCGTCACGATCCGGACGCACTCGACCCCCGACGGCAGCGCGGTGGCCGGCCCGCTTGGCAGCGGCCGCACGCTCTACATGCTCTCGACCGACACCACGTCGCGCTTCGCCTGCACCACGGCGGATGGATGCACTTACACGTGGCCGCCGCTGATCACGACCGGAAGACCGCACGCCGGCACGGGCACGTCCGCGTCACTGCTGGGCACGAGACTGCGCGGCAACGGAACGCGCCAGGTGACTTACAATGGGCACCCGCTCTACTACTACTCGGCCGACAGTCGGGCCGGGCAGGACCGTGGCCAGTGCTTCCTGCAGCACCCCGGCACCTGGTACATGCTCACGAAGAACGGCAAGGCCAACAAGACCGGTTGCGGTTCCGGCGCGGGCGCCACCGAGTGCACGCACCCGACGACCGGGACGATTTCCACGTCGGCGAGCGGCCTGCTCATCGACGGCCTCGGGTGCACGGTCTACGAGTTCCAGGGCGACGCGCATCCCGCGTCGTCCTCGACCTGTACGACGGCGCAGTGCACGAGCGCCTGGCCGCCGGTGGTCACGACAGCCGGCACTCATGCTCAAGGTGGGGCGCAGAGCGGCATGCTCGCAACGATCTCCCGCTCGGAAGGCTCGCAGGTCACCTACAACGGCTACCCGCTCTACTACTACGTCGGGGACGGCACCGCCGGGCAGGCGACCGGCCAGGCCGCGTATGCGTTCGGCCATCACTGGTACCGCATGAACCAGAGCGGTGCGCCGTACTGCGGTGGCTACGGCTGCCTGGGCTGAACCTGCGCGTCAGGCCGCGAGTGCGGCGTGCATCTCCCAGACGAGGATCTCCGCCGGTGTCGTGGCGGTGACCTGCTGGCCGCCGGTGGCGGTGAAGCGCACGGCGTCGCCTTCGGCGAGGTTGCCGGCGCCTTCGAGCGACACCGCTCCCTGCGCGACGAAAAGATGCAGGTAGGGCGCGTCCGGCAGATGCACGCTCACGCCGGGCGCTAGCCGGGCGGCATACAGAGCGGCGTAGCGGTTCTTGATGCGGATCGCAGCCGCATCGGCGTGCTGATCCATGCCGGAGGCCACCGGGACGAGCCCCGCACTCAGCAGCTCGCTGTCGATCTCCAGCTGCTCGTAGCCGGGCGCGATGCCGGTCTCGTCGGGCACCACCCACATCTGCACGAAGTGCACCGGGTCGTGCAGGGGACTGTCTCGACGCGCGTCGTTCTTCTCCGAGTGGAGGATGCCGGTGCCGGCGCTCATACGCTGGGCGAGGCCGGGGTAGATGACGCCGTTGTGGCCCTGCGAGTCCTGGTGCACGAGCTGGCCGCGAAGCACCCAGGTCACGATTTCCATGTCCCGGTGCGGGTGGGTCTCGAAGCCGGTGCCGGGCGCGACGATGTCGTCGTTGTTGACGAGCAGCAGCCCGTGGTGGGTGTTACGGGCGTCGTAGTGATGGCCGAAGGAGAACGAGTGCTTCGAGTCGAGCCAGCCGACGTCGGTCTTCAGCCGCTGGTCCGCGCGCCGCACGTCAACGCCACGCATCGTCGGAGTAGCCACGGCAGCGTCAACCGGACAGCGGCGCCGGTCATTCCGGGCTCGGCATCTCCTCGAGCCGGGTGTGGATGCGAACACCGGACTTCAGGGTCTTCGTCACCGGGGTGCGCTCCGAGATGTCGAGCAGTCGCGCGCGCTGATCGTCGTCGAGGGCACCAGCGAGCGACAGCACTCGACTGATCCGCTGCTCGTCGCCGTCGACTGTCAGCACGAGCTGCACTCCGACGTCCCCGAGGGGCCAGCCCTTGCGTTCGGCATACATCCGCAGCGTGATCGCCGTACAGGCACCGAGGCCCGACAGCAACAGCCCGTACGGCGACGGCCCGGTGTCCTCGCCGCGGTTCGTCACGGGTTCGTCGGCGGTCAGGATGTGCTTGCCGGCGCGGATCTCGACTCGGTAGCCAAGGATGTTGGTGGCGGAGGCGCGGGCCAGCTGGCTCATGGCATCAGCCTGGCATGACGCCCGGCGGTCGTCGGGCGCAGACTGTCGATATGAGTGGCCCGGTCGACCTTGCCGATACGTCTGACGTCGCCGAGTCCGCGGGCGCGGCACCCGCTCCAACCGTCGAGGTCATGCAAGGACGAGAAGCGACAGTTGGCCAGATCACGGTCCGCCGGGTGCTGCCACGGCGACTGCGCCGCAGTGTCGGCGCATGGTGCTTCGCCGACCACATGGGGCCGACGCTGGTCGACGAGACCCACACGGTCGACATCGGGCCGCACCCCCACCTCGGGTTGCACACGGTCACCTGGCTGATCGCGGGCGAGCTGCTGCACCGCGACTCACTCGGCTCCGAGCAGGTGATCCGACCCGGACAGCTCAACCTCATGACGGCCGGCCACGGCGTCGCGCACGCCGAGGAGGCGACCGGCCACTACCGCGGGCAGCTGGCCGGCGTACAGATGTGGGTCGCCCAACCTGAGGAGACGCGGCACGGAGCACCGGCGTTCGAGCACCACCCCGAGCTGCCTCGGGTGTCACTCGGCGCGGGCGAGGCGACCGTGCTGGTCGGCGCGTTCGGCGACGTGATGTCGCCGGCGCGTGCCGACACACCGCTGGTCGGCGTCGATGGCGTGCTGACCGCGGGCGCGAGCAGGTGGCCGCTGCGCCCGGACTTCGAATACGCCGTCGTGGTCCTCGACGGCGTCGTGGGCATCAACGACAAGGCGATAGTGCCGGGCCAGCTCGGCTATCTGGGCGAGGGTCGCGAGGAGCTGACCCTGCTGTCGACCGCGCCGGCGAGGGTGCTGTTGCTCGGCGGGGAGCCCTTCCCGGAGCCGCTCCTCATGTACTGGAACTACGTCGCCCGCACCCGCGCGGAGATCGACGAGGCGGCGCGGCAGTGGAACGCCCATGATCCGCGGTTCGGCGACGTCGCGTCACCGCTGACCCGGATCCCGTCGCCACTGCCCCCATGGCCGAGCGGCTAGCGGGGCGACAGCTAGCGGGAGAGCGCGCGCTCGAGCTGGGCCTTCGTCATCTTCGAGCGGCCCTCGATGCCCTTCTGCTTCGCCTCGTTGTAGAGCTGCGCCTTCGTCCGTCCTGCGGGCCCCTTGTGTGAGCGAAGCCCGCCGCGCCGGCCGGAGGAGATGTCCTGCACCGACGTGCGGCTCTTCTGCTTGGCCTCGCCGGCTCGCGCGCGCTCTTTGTTGACCGTACGGGCGGCGATCTCCTCGGCCTTCTTCTCTGACGTCCCACGGTCGCGGAGACCGTCCTTGATGTGGTCGTACTGGCGCTCCCGCTTCTTGTTCCAGGCCTGCTGCGGCATGTGGATCTCCCTGAGACAGCGGTCGAACGGGTTGGTTGAGTCATTCCCCGATCGCTGCGCCGCTAGTCGGCGGCGGGCCGCTGGAAGGGCAGCGCGCCGTCACGCGCCTGCTCCAGCACCTCGATCGCTTGGGCGATGAGGGCTGCCGACTCGTCGTCCCCACGCTTTACCGCGGCGGTGTATTCACGCCGGGCCCGAATCAGGCTGTCGTCGATCTGCAGCACGTCTCTGAGAGTGACAGCGCGCAAGCCCGGCGGGGAGCGAAATCCCTCTTCTTCGGCCGAACGGGTGAACCCGTATTCGGCCGACCAGCGCACGGCGCGGGCCGATCGCGCGTATGGCGGGGAAGGAGTCGAGCCGTTGCCGGCGAAGCCTGCGCGGAACCCGACCAAGCAGGAGGATCCGCATGCGTCGCCGTCGTGGCGTGCTCATCGCTTTCATTGCCGCTGCGTTCGCCGCCCTCATGGGCACCGGAGGTGCCGCGACGCCTTCGTCCGGGCACCTCGGCCCGTCGCACCGGTCGCTCTCCTATACGACGGTTATCCAGGCGGGCAACATCGACGGACTTGTCGTCGGGCTCGAAGGCGTCTTCACCTGCCCGCCGGCGAGCCAGGATCCGGCTGACGCATTGTGCGACCACTACGCGCTGTCGGTCGATGTCCCCCCTTCCTACTGGGACACCCATCACGGTGGTGTGCAGATCGTCGTGCCGGCCGACTTCTTCGGCTACGCCTACACGCCCGCCAACACCCTTGCCGCCTCCTCGGGCTGGACCGGCAAGGCCCATGTCATGACGATCCCCAACGCCTCGGGTCGCTACGAGATCCGGCTGGCGCCGTACTTCGCGTTCGGCACGTCGAAGGTGACCGCCGCGTTCGTGAGTGCCCCGGGTGCGGACAAGGTGCTGCACGGTCACGCCTTCACCGCCTATCACGGTCTGGCGCTCAGCCGGCAGCCGAAGAAGAAGCCGGCCAACCACGCCATCCCCTACCACGGGCCCAAGCTGGCGTTCCGTGCGACCTACGTGCATCGCGGAGCGGCCGAACCGACCATCGGTGTCGACAAGAGGGGTGCGGCGTTCTTCGTCGCTGCGGCCTTCGACGCGCTGCCGGACAATCCGGCGCACAAGAACGAGCCGCGCACGGTGGTGCTGCGATCGACCGATCAGAACAAGAGCTGGCACTCCGTGCAACCGCCGCTGGTGGCGGGTACCGGCGACGGGCAGCCGGCGACATTGGACCCCTACGTCTACGTCGACCGCGACTACGGTCGCGTGTTCGACATCGACCTCGCCCTCGCCGGCTCCTATCTCTCCTACAGCGACGACGAGGGCAAGACCTGGAACCGTGGCGCGGCCATCAGCGTCTTCGGCGCCAACGACCACCAGACCCTGTTCGCGGGCCCGCCGACTGCGGGACTCAAGACAGTCGACCCGGCGTTCCCGAAGATCCTCTACTACTGCGTCAACCAGATCGATGGCTCGTACTGCTCCCGCAGCCTCGACGGTGGCCGCACCTTCACCAACACCGGCACTCCGGTGTTCCCGCCCGCCGACGCACAGCCGCAGAACGGGGTGCCGTTCTGCGGTGGCCTGCACGGTCACGGGGTGACCGACTCGAAGGGCCGTGCCTTCATGCCGCGGGGCTTCTGCGGCGCACCGGAACTCGCCATCTCAGCCGACGCCGGCACGACATGGAACCGGGTCAACATCGACAAGGCGATCAAGGGCAACGGCGCGAGCAACATCGGTGCCCAGGGCATCCAGGACTCTATCGCGGTCGACACCCGCGACAACCTCTACTACGTCTGGTACGACGACACCTACAAGCTGCCTTACCTCTCGATCTCCACCGACCACGGCAAGAGCTGGACGCGGCCACGCATGATCGCGCCGCCCGGCGTGCAGGCCGTCGACTTCCCGACCATCGACGCGGGCACGCCCGGCCGGATCGCGATCACGTTCCCCGGGACCCGGTCGAAGGACGACGGTGACATCACCCGGCCGTGGAACTCCTACGTCGTCGAGTCCGTCAACGCCTTGTCGTCGCGGCCTACGTTCCTGTCGGTCGTCGCCAACCGCGGCGGCCTGGCCGACCCGATCCACCGCGGCGACTGCGACGGCCGGTGCGGGCGGATGTATGACTTCCTCGACATCGTTCGTGCCCCAGACGTCCGCGGCACGATCTGGGCTACGGCGACGGACACCTGCACAACGCAGGCGTTTTGCAACACCCGGCGGGTTGCCGGCTACGCCGCCGCCACCGGCGAGCACGGTGCCTCCGACTCACGCGACGGTGTCGTCTACCGCCAGGTGTCCGGCCCGCCCCTGATGGCGCGCCGGAAGTAGGGCGCCACCCCCACCGCTCCGGGAGCGCCCGGCCGCCGGCAGCCGGACGATCGCGGTGAGACCTCCGCCGGGTGTCTCCCGCAGCTCGGCGCGGCCGTGGTCGGCCGCGACGAGCCGCGCGACGATCGCGAGACCGAGGCCGGCGCTCGCCGGTCCCGAGCGGTCGCTCACGAACCGCTCGAAGGCGGACGCGCGCAGCTCAGCGGACATCCCGGGACCGTCGTCGGCAACCGTCAGGACGACGTCGTCGGCCTCAGCCGTGACCGAGACGTGGACCTTGCCGCCTCGCTCCAGCGCGTCCAGCGCATTGGCCAGCAGGTTGTCCAGGATCTGTTCGAGGTGGCCGGGAGTCGTGGTCGCGCGCGCCGGGGAGGTCGTGGCCTGGAGACCCACACCGCGGTCCTGTGCGACCGGCCGCCACAGGTCGACGCGTTCGCCGACAACCGTTTCCACCGCGACGGCTTGCTGGTCGACGACAACTGCTTCTGCTCGTGCGACCGCCAACAATCCGTCGGCGAGGCGGCTGAGCCGGCTGATCTCACGTAGTGCACCGAGCAGCTCGAGCCGCGTCTCCTCGTTCGTGTCCTCAGCGAGGAGCTCGAGTCGTAGCCGCAGTGCCGACAGTGGCGTGCGAATCTGATGCGATACGTCGGCAGTCATCACACGTTGGCTGTCGAGCAGGGCTCCGATGCGCGTCGCCATCTCGTTGAACGCTCTAGCCAGTGAACGGACCTCGGGTGCGCCTTGTTGGTCGGAGCTGCGGGCACTGATGTCGCCGTGACCCATGCGTTCGGCTACTGCCTGCAGGTCCCGCATGGGCCGGCTGATCCATTGCGCGAGACGTGCGGCGACGAACGCCCCGACCGCGAGTGTGATGATCGCCGCGATGCCGAACTCGAGCCAGAGCAGCGCGATCCGGTGGTTCAGTGGCTCGGTATCGCGCACGAGGATCGCGGTGCCGTCCGGGTGATCGGGCTCTCCGACCGTCGCGATGCGGACGACCGCGTTCGGCGCCGTCGGCCGCCGCCCGGCCCGGACTGCATCGAGAAGCCGGGGGCTGATCGCACGGCCTGCCCGGCTGATGACTGTCCCGACGTTGTCGATGACGACCACGCCGTCGCCGGCTTCAGCCGGAAGGCGCAGAGGCTCAGCGGAGGCTCCCGGCGGGCCGGCCCGGTCGCCCAGGTGCTCTTCGGCGACCGCAGCCAGTGCGCTCGCGGCGCTGCCCGTTGTAGCCGCAAAGTCATGACGCTCTCTCGAGGTCAGCGTCAGTCCCAAGGGAAGGACGACGAGTGCAAGCAGCGCCAGCAAGACTGCGAGAAAGCTCGCGAGGATGCGCCGGGTCATGACGCGGACAGGCGGAAGCCACGGCCATAGACGGTTTCGATCAGCGAACTGTCGCCGAGCTTGCGTCGCAGCGCTGCCATGTGCACATCGAGAACTTTCGTCGGCCCATACCAGTGTTCGTCCCAGGCGCGGTCGAAGATCTCCTCCCTGCTGACCACTCGCGTCGGGTCCGCCAGCAGGCACGCCAGAATGTCGAACTCCTTGGCCGTGAGTGTGACCGGGTCGCCGGCGACCTCGACCTTGCGGGCGCCGAGGTCGACCGCCAGCCTGCCGTGCCGCACGACGTTGCCTTCTGCGCGGCCGGTCCTGCGCAGGACGGCCCGCATGCGTGCCAACAGCTCGGCGAAGCCGAAAGGCTTGGACACGTAGTCGTCGGCCCCGGCGTCGAGGGCCGACACCCGGTCGGGCTCGGCTTCGCGTGCGGTGACAACGATGATCGGCGCGTCCGACCGAGCCCGCATCTGCGTGCAGAGCGCGACGCCGTCGATGTCCGGGAGGCCCAGGTCGAGAAGGATGAGGTCGGCGTCCGTGACGTGCCGCTCCGCCTCCGCACCGGTGCGCGCCGCAGTCACGTGGCACCCGGCGCGCCCCAGTCCGCGGGCCAGCTGCTCGGCGATGGAAGGGTCGTCCTCGACGACGAGCACGCGGACGCCGACCAGGTCTTCGGTTACGGCGCCGAGCTCGTTCACTCGATCACGGTACGTCGCGCGATGCGGGCAGATCCGAAGTGAACGACTTCTTAGGCATCGGCTCTGCATCCTGGTGTCATGTCGCCGCAGCGATCCGCCCAGCAGGGCGCACGTCCCCTGCCGGCGCCCAGAGATCCCGGACCTCCCGCTTGGGTCACCGGCCCGCAGTGGGCGCAGCTGCGCTTCCGGCAGCCCGGCTGGATGTTGCTCCCCCTGCGCGGCTTCCTCGGCGTGACGTTCGTCTACGCAGGACTGCAGAAGCTGGCCAACCCGGCGTATCTCGACCCGAACAACCCTGCCTCGGTGGTAGGGCAGATGCGGGCGTTACGCAACGTCAGCCCGATCGGGCCCCTTCTCGGTCTGTCGCTGCACGCGCCGACCCTGGTGGGCCTGCTCATCGCTTCGGGGGAGCTGGCCGTCGGGTTCGCCGTACTGCTCGGTTTCTGGACGCGGCTGGCGGGGCTCGGCGGAATGCTGCTGGCGCTGACCTTCTTCCTCACGGTTAGCTGGAGTACGACGCCTTACTTCTACGGCTCGGACATCGTGTTCCTTTTCGCCTGGAGCGTGATCGCGGCGTTCGGCGCCGCCGGCGTGCTCAGTCTCGACGGCTGGATGCAGGCGCGAGCGCGAAGGCTTGCCGGACTTCCTGCGCGGCCGCCGGTGTTTGCGAGTGCCGAGCGATTGGCTCCGAACCTGCAGAGCGAGGTCGATCGACGCACGCTGCTGCTCGGTGTCCGTACTGCCGGGGTCGTCGCCGTCGCGGCCGCCGCAACCGGCGGAGCGACCGCGGCCGTCGGCCGCCTGGTGGGTGGCACGAACCGAGCCCGAGGAGGGCTCACTCTCCGCCAGCCGGCCGGCTCGACTCCTGCCCCGACTCCGACCCGGACAAGCCCGGGTCGTCATCCCAGCAAGTCGCCGCCACCCGGGACGGCGATCGGCCCCGCGAGCGCCGTCCCGGTCGGCCAGGCGGCGCGTTTCACCGACCCCGGAAGCGGTGGTCCGGCCTGGGTCGTCCAGCCCGACGCGGGTCGCTTCGTCGCGTTCTCCGCCACCTGCACTCACGCCGGCTGCACGGTGGACTTCGACCGCGGCAGCGCAACGTTTGTGTGTCCGTGCCACGGTGGGACATTCAACGCGAGGAACGGGCGGGTCCTCGGAGGGCCGCCGCCGGCCCCGTTGCCGGCGATTCCGGTGCACGTCGTCGACGGGCAGATCCGGGTGGATTGAGTTGTCGATGAAACCTCAGCAGTCAACCCGCTGGACGACACCGGTCGTCGAGGTGGTGAGCACGGCGACCGGGTCGGCGCATCGGGACGACCCGGTGTCGCCCGGCACGGGTGGGCCGGCCGGCAACGCCAGGCTGACCGCCTGGCTGGGCCTGGTCCTGCTCGTGTTGTTCATCGTCGAGGTCCTCACCTTGATCTCGCTCGACGCGACGATCAGCATCCATGTGCTGGTCGGTGCGGCACTCGTTCCGCTGGTCTTGCTGAAGACCGCGACGACCGGGTGGCGGATCCTGCGTTACTACTTCGGGTCGGTTGACTACCGGACGGCGGGTCCGCCGCCGCTGCTGTTGCGCCTGCTTGGCCCACTCGTCGTGCTGACCAGCCTTGCTGTGCTCGGAAGTGGCCTGGCGTTGATCGCGCTCGGTGACACGGCGCGCTCCTCAAAGCTCACCATCGGTGGCTTCACGATGGACGCAGTCGGCCTGCACAAGGTGTCCTTCGTGGTGTGGCTCGTGGTCACCGGGTTGCATGCGCTGCTGCGCCTCGTGCCGGCGGCCAAGCTCGTCGGCAGCAGCCCTGCCGGGCGCGATCGGGTGCCGGGCGGCACTCGTCGCGCCTGGCTCCTCAGCGGGACGGCGGCGCTGGCCGTCGCGGTCGGCGTCGTCGTCCTGAGCTTCGCCGGAGCCTGGACCGACTGAGCCGTTCCCGCTCGGAGTCGGCCCGAGTGTCTAGTCGGTGAGGTCGGTCAGGATGGCGTCGACAGCACGCCGTGGCGTCGTCGTCGCTTCGGCCGCATAGCCGAGCCGTAGCACGAGCTGGGCGACGGCTGCGGTGGACAGCTCCCGCCGAATCTCGGCGCGCACGTGCGGGAGCTCGACGGCCTGGCTGTGGATCGCAGCGAACGCCCCGTGCCTGGCGGCGGTCAGGAGCAGTCGCTGCAGTGCTTGGCCTGCGACCAGCCAGGCTTTCGCGTCGTCACGTTCGGTGGCCAGGACGGCAAGCGTTCCCGGACGCCGCGAGGGTTCGTGCAGCTGCCCGATACCTCGGCCGAGGTCGAGATCTCGTGCCTGGAGCTCGTCGATGTTGTTCGTCGACTGTGGTCCTGCGTAGGCGGTTGACGGGATTCCGTCCCGACGGCCGGCGTTCGGCTCAGGCGTCCAGGCCTCGGTCTCTTCCCGCACCCGAGGGTCTTGTCGGAGCTCTCGTTCGGCAGCGCGGGCAAGGTGCAGGAGGCGGGTTCGCTGTCCGGGGTCCGTGAGGTAGAAGAGCAGTGCGTGCTCCTCAGCCGCCGCCTGCTGGAGCCGCACGGCCAGCTCGGCGCTCACCGGCCGGTCGTCGAAGGGTCCGCGATGGGTGTGCCGGCGACTGATGGCGGCGAACATCAGGCGCTCCTCCGCGTCGGCGGGGATGCCCGGCTTCGGGCCGACTCGGGCCAGCAGGCCGGGATCGTCCGTGGGCATCAGCTCGACGGTGCTGTCGAATCCGAACTTGCGCAGGGCCAGCCGCAGGCCGTAGAGCGCGGCACCACAGCTCATGGCCAGTTCGCGATGGTCAGGATCGGTCACTGCGAGGGCGCGGCTCGTGTCGGCCGCCACCGTGAAGACGATCCCGTCCCAGGCAATCTTCCACGGCTGCGTGTTGTGGACCGAAGGCGCGCGGCTTGCCGCAGCGACGATCGCGCGGACCTCAGCCGGTCGCAGGAGTGCTTGCGTTTCCAGGGACATGGTGACGGCCTCCTCGACGTGATGGGTGCTGCTGCGGAACCGCCTCGGCGGCGAGCTGGTGAAGAAATGCCTCGACCGTCGCCTGGGCGACGCGAGACAAGGCCAGTCGATCGAGCCCGGCCCCGAGCCCGCCCAGCGGTGGTGCATAGCTGCCCACGATCGACAGCACGCTCGTCAGAGGATCGGAGGGCGTGATGCCGATGTTGGCGTCGAGCGACGGATAGAAGTGACTGGCGGGGCCGGTTGCCTCCCACCGCAGTGGAATGACGGCAGTCGTCCCCACCCGTCGCGCCGGGAGGGTGCGCGCCACGACGGTCTTGCTCAGGCCGTGCGGAAGTCGGGCGGGACGAACGTCGAGCAGGATGTCCAGCCCCTCGTCCATCGCTCGTTGTGCGTGGTGGTGGAGGGCGTGTCCCGACAGCGCTTGCTCGACCGCGCACTGCGCCTCGTCGGCCGGCAGCGGCAGCGTGAGATGCGCCTCGAGGAACATGACTCCATGACGCCACGGACCGCGCTCGACAACCAGGGGCGAACGTCCCGAGTATGGGCCTGACGTGACGAGCGCCCGCCCCGTGACCGGGCACATGAAAGCGCCCGGCACGAAAGTGAGGGGCCCGAGCCGAAGCTCGGACCCCTCGCTTACCGGTGTTGGACGTTGACTACACCTCGACCGGAGCCGGCGTGCGGGCTCCCAATCGGGACAGCACCTCTGCGTCAGGAGTGACGCGACGCAGGTGCCAGAAGCCCAGCGCCGACAGGAGCAGCAACACACCGGCGCCGATGAAGGACACGAGCGAGGCGATCGCCGCGATCTGTCCCAGCTTCCAGAAGGCGTAGGCGTTGAGCAGCATGCCGCGCAGCGTCTCGCCCATGAACAGCGACTGCCGTTGTCCGGCCAAGGTGGCCAGGTTCGGGTCGTCGGGGTTCGAAGCCTGCAGGGCGATGTACTGCCCGCTGACCTCAGAGTAGGTCTTGCCGTCGGCGATGCCACGCATGTGCACGCCGATGTAGTGGTTGGCGAAGACCTGCGCCTGCTGGCCATTGACAACCTGCTGGCCGGCGTACGGCGTCACGTACTTGGTGATCTCGGCGTCCTTCTGGGCGACGATCCCGGCCTTGTCCGGGAACGAGATCTTCTGCTCGACCAGCTGCGTTCTCACGTTGTGGTCGGCAAACGAGTGACCCCACGAGAGCAGGGCACCAGCGATGATAAGCACTGCAACGACCACCAGAGCACCAGTGGACACCAGCGCGTCAAACGTCTTGCGGCGCATTGTCGTCTCCTTTCGCCGCGAGGAAGCCGGTCGGCTCCCGTCTGCCACTCACTCTCGTCTGCACGCAGCGTCATCCGGCAGAGACGAATGACCCATCACCCCAGCCGGGAGACCCCAGTTGGCCAGGACCAAAGTCCCTGCCCGGATCCGGCGAAGAAGTGACACTCTGGGCAGGTGACAGCGATTCGCGTCTTCCTGCTCGACGACCACGAGGTCGTGCGGCGCGGCGTACGCGACTTGCTCGAGGCCGACGGCGACATCGAGGTCGTGGGCGAGGCGTCTACAGCCGCAGAGGCGATGGTCAGAGTGCCCGCGGTCCGCCCGGACGTGGCAGTGCTTGACGTGCGTCTCCCGGACGGCGACGGCGTCACCGTCTGTCGCGACCTTCGGTCCACCATGCCGGACCTGCAGTGCCTGATGCTGACGTCATTCGCAGACGATGAGGCATTGTTCGACGCGATCATGGCCGGCGCCGCCGGCTACGTCCTCAAGCAGGTTCGTGGCGTCGACATCGTCGGCGCCGTGCGCACCGTGGCCGCGGGCGGCTCGCTCCTTGATCCGGGAACGACCGCGCGGGTCATGGCACGGCTGCGCGAGCACGTGGTCACTGTCGACCCGCTCGAAGGGCTCACCGAGCAGGAGCGGCGGGTCCTCGACCTCATCGGCGAAGGGCACACCAACCGCCAGATCGGTGAGCGGATGTTCCTCGCGGAGAAGACGGTGAAGAACTACGTCAGCTCACTGCTGGCCAAGCTCGGGATGGAACGCCGCACCCAGGCCGCAGCCTTCGTCGTGCGGTTGGACGAGCAGGGCTCTCGCTGAGGCTCAGTCGAGCGGTGCGCACCAATCGATGACAGTGCCGCTCTGCTCGCCGGGCCGCGCGTCGAACGCTCCGCCGACGTTCTTCGCGCGTTGCGCGAGGTTGGCCAGCCCGCTGCGCCGGCCACCCGAGGGAATTCCACGCCCGTTGTCAGTGACGACCAACCGCACGTGCGACGGGTCCGCCTGCACCTCGACACCGACACTCGAAGCTTCCGCGTGGCGGGCCGCGTTGGACAGCGCCTCACGCAGCACGGCGAGGAGCTGCTCCGCGATGCCGGCCGGGACAAGGGAGTCGACCGGCCCTTCGAAGGTCAGCCGAGGACGGAATCCAAGTGACTCCGCAGCGACCTGCACCGCTTGTCCCACCGCAGACCTCAGCCCCTCTCCCGCGGCAGGCGCCGGCGCCTGCAGCGCGAAGATCGTGCTGCGAATCTCCTTGATCGTGGCGTCGAGGTCGTCGACCGAGCGCCGCACGCGATCGGCAGCGGACTCGGGCTGCATCGTCCGAAGCGCTCCTTCGAGCGCCATCCCCGTAGCGAACAGTCGCTGGATCACCAGGTCGTGCAGGTCGCGGGCGATCCGGTCGCGGTCACCGAGCACGGCGATCTGTTCCCGGTCGGCGGCCGCTGCACCGAGCCGCAGTGCGAGTGCAGCCTGCGCGGCGAAGGTCTCGGCCAGTCGAAGCGCGTCGTCGCTGAAGGCCTGGCTACCTGTTCGGCGGGTGATCACGAGACAGCCGACGGTTGACTCACCCACGCCCAG
>JAVEEE010000520.1 GCA_030840615.1 Frankiaceae bacterium
AGGCGACCGGTCTGCGCCGTGGTCATACGGGTGCCGACATACAGGGACGGGCCGGCGAATGCCCCGACGTATCCGGTGTTGTTGCCGGACCCGTCCAGCCCCGTGTAGGAGGTCGGCACCGCACGCAGGACACACGCGGGCAGGAACGCGACGCCCGCGAGCGTTGCCTGGAAGGCATGGTTCGCCGTCGGCGTGATGGGCGACACCGCGTTGAGCGGGGCGACGTTCACCGATCTGCCCGAGTTCCAGAAGCAGTAGACGTCGAGACCGGTGACGTCGGAGGACACGGTCCCGGCGACGTTCATCGTCTGGCTGTTCGATCCCAATGGGAACAGCGAGCGCAGCGGCCCCTGCGGGCTCGTGATGCGCGTCCAGGTGCCCGCGGCCCCGACGGCGGGCAGTGACGCCCCCACGGTGGCGGTGCCGATGACCGTGACGATCACGCCGAGCAGACGGAGAACTCGCCTCATGGGAGCGGACGCTAGTGCCGTCGGCCCGGGCTGTCAGTGGCTTCATCGCGCACCTGCCTTCGCAATCCCGCCGTTGCGTTAGAGGGCAGAACGAAATAGCGTCCGTCGCATGCCGGGCGCGCTCGCCGACAACTCGCCGTACGACGACCAGCCCGACGACGCCACCCGCGTGGGCCGGCCGCGCGACCCACGAGTGGACGCCGCGGTGCGCGAGGCCACGCTCGGTCTGCTCGTCGAGGAGGGCTACCAGGCGACGAGCATCCAGGCCGTCGCGCGGCGGGCCGGCGTCAGCGCGCCGAGCATCTATCGGCGCTGGTCGAGCAAGGCGGAGCTGGTCGAGGAGGTCGTCTTTCCCACCGGTCAGCTCGTCGAGCCAGGGCTCACCGGTGACATCGGCAGCGACCTCGAGACCTACTGCCGCGGGATCATCGAGCACCTCGCCGACCCGGCGGTGCGCGCCGCGATCCCCGGCCTGCTCACCGAATACCAAACGGATCCGGAGATGTGGCACCGGCTGGTCCAACGCAGCGTCACACCCATGCGGCAGAGCTTCGCCCGGTTCGTCGAGGAGACGGGGCGCGCGCCGGCCGCCGACGTGCAGGCGCTCTTCGACGTGATGATCGGCGCACTGTTCGTGCGCGCCGTCAGCAGCGGCGCCGCCGGCGCCGCCGAGTTCGCCCGCCAGGTCGCCCGCGTGGTGTCGGCCGCACTCACAGAGCCGGGCCGCAAGTCGTGACCACACCCGCCGCATCACCGATCCAGCGCACCAGCCGCGACCCCGCGGTTTTGCAAGCGCGACTGCAAGATTGGCTCGCACGAACACTGGGCTCCGACGCAAACCCGATCGTCGGAACACTGTCCGGCACCGACGCCAACGGGATGTCGAGCGACACCGTTCTCTTCGACGCATCGTGGACCGACGCCGACGGAACGTCGCGGGACGAGCAGCTGGTCGCGCGCATCGCCCCTGACGCCAACGACGTACCGGTCTTTCCGTCGTACGACATGCCCGGTCAGTTCGAGACGATTCGGCTCGTCCACGAGCTGACCGACGTCGCAGTGCCCGAGCCGCGCTGGTGCGAGCCGGAGACGACGAGCATCGGCGCGCCGTTCTTCGTCATGAACCGCGTCGATGGTGCGGTCCCACCGGATGTGCTGCCCTACCCGTTCGGCAACAACTGGCTGTTCGACGCGACAACGGAGCAGCAGCAACGACTCCAGGACTCGACCGTGCAGGCGATCGCGGCGCTGCATGCGATCTCCGACGCAACGAGCCGCTTCGCCTTCCTCGAGCGTCCGGCACCGGGTGCGACGCATCTCCGCCGACACGTCGCGCACACCCGGGCCTGGTACGACATGGTCAAGGCAGGAGGCGCCGGCTCGCCGCTCGTCGAACGCGGGTTCGGCTGGCTCGACGCGCACTGGCCGGCGGAGGAAGGCCCGACAGTTCTGTCCTGGGGAGACGCGCGCATCGGCAACGTCATCTATGCCGACTTCACCCCCGCCGCGCTGCTCGACTGGGAGATGGCCGGGCTCGGGCCGCGCGAGCTCGACGTGGCGTGGCTGGTGTGCGGTCACCTCGTCTTCCAAGATCTGGCCTCGTCGCTGGGCCTGCCCGGCATGCCCGACTTCCTGCGCGCCGACGACGTCACCGCGCGCTACGAGGAGCTGACCGGGCACGCACCACGCGACTTCGCGTTCTACCTCACCTATGCCGCACTGCAGTGGGGCGTCGTCTTCCTGCGCACCGGCCAAAGGCAAGCGCACTTCGGTGAGCGCGAGATGCCCGCCGACGCCGAAGAGCTCATCTATTGCAGGTCCCTGATCGAGCGGATGCTCGCCGACTGACGAAAGGCACGACAACGATGCCGGTCCCCCTCGACGAATATCCCATCCACCAGACGCCGCTCTCGATGGAGTTCGTCGGCAGCAGCGACCGCAACTTCTACGACCGTTGCTACTTCAACGCGCACGACCGCACCGGAGACCTATTCTTCGTCAGCGGGCTCGGTTTCTACCCCAACCTCGGCGTCAAGGATGCCTACGCCGCCGTACGACGCGGCGACAAGCAGTGGGTCGTGCGCTGCTCGGACCTCATCGACGACAACCGGATGCAGCCCGCTGTCGGGCCCTACCGCATCGAGGTCGTGAAGCCACTCGAGCAAGTGCGCATCGTCTGTGACGCCGACGACAGTGCCATCGGTGGAGGCATCGGCTTCGACCTGACCTGGGACGGCTCGTTCCCCGCGATCGACGAGGAAAGCCATCACATGCGGCAAGGCCGCCGCAGCATCATCGACACCTGGCGGTTCGCCCAGGTCGGCACCTGGACCGGCAGCCTGCGCGTCGACGGCAACGAGATCGCGGTGACGCCGGACACCTGGGTCGGCACCCGCGATCGCTCCTGGGGCATCCGTCCCGTCGGCGAGGCCGAGCCGCCCGGTCGGCCGGTGCACGACGAGACGTTCGGCTTCTGGTGGCTCTACGTGCCGCTCAGGTTCGAGAGCTTCGCGATCGTCGTCATCGCGCAGGAGAACGGCGAAGGGCACCGCACGCTCAACGGCGCGGTGCGGGTCTGGCCGGACGGTCGCATCGACCAGCTCGGCTGGCCACGAGTCGAGATCGACTACCGCTCGGGCACCCGCCAGCCCGAGCGCGCGCGCATCCACCTTGCTGAGCGGGACGGCACGCCGTTCGTGCTCGACGTCGAGGTGCAGGGCGGCAAGGAAGGCAGCGGGTCGGTCCCGTTGCACGTCGGTTGTGGTTACGGCGGTGACCCGGAGTGGCTGCATGGCTCGTGGCGCGGCGCCGGCTGGGTCGAGAGCAAGGTCTACGACTTCGCCGACCCGGCCGTCGCCGGCCGCATGCCGTGGGGGGTCGTCGACCACGTCGCTCGCGCCACCGTCGGTGACCATGTCGGCTGGGGACTGTTCGAGCACGGGACGATCGGCCGGCACGGCCCGAGCGGGTTCCCCGACCTCGGCGCCGTCGCGCCGTAAGGGGCACGCGAGAATCCCCGGGTGACCGAGGCCGACCAACCGCTCGACGAGCCGCTCGATGTCCTGCTTCGACTGCTCGACATCGAGCCGTTGGAGGAGACGCTGTTCCGCGGGTTGTCCCCCGACACGTCCGTGCAACGGGTCTTCGGCGGTCAGGTCGCCGGGCAAGCGCTCGTCGCCGCGGGTCGCACCGTCGAGTCGGAGCGGCGGGTGCACTCGCTGCACGCCTACTTCCTGCATGCCGGTGACCCCGCGATCCCGTTGATCTACCGCGTCGACGTCACCCGCGACACCCGCACGATGAGCACCCGCCGCGTCACCGCGACACAGCACAACCGCGCGGTGTTCGTGCTGACTGCGTCGTTCATGCTGCCCGAGGACGGCCTAGCGCATCAGGACCCGATGCCGGCCGCACCCGACCCGGAGACGCTGCCCACGTTCGCGGAACGGTTCGCCCCGCTGGCCGAGGAGTTCCCCAGCCGCAGGCGGATGCCCCGCCCGATCGACCTGCGCTACGTCGACGATCCGCCGTTCCTTGCCGCGTTCAAGGGCGAGAGCGAGCCGCGACGGCCGGACTCGCAGGTTTGGCTGCGCGCCGCCGGGACCCTCCCGGACGACCCGCTCCTGCACGTGTGTGTGCTGGCCTACGCGAGCGACATGACGCTGCTCGACTCCGTGCTCGCGCCGCACGGCATCGACTGGACGGGGAAGTCGGCGTTCATCGCGTCGCTCGACCACGCCATGTGGTTCCACGGACCGTTCCGCGCCGACGAGTGGCTGCTCTACGACCAGCACTCGCCGTGGGCCGGCAACGGCCGCGGACTCGCCCTGGGATCGATCTACACGCAAGACGGCCAGCGGGTCTGCTCGGTCGTGCAGGAGGGTCTGGTCAGGCGGCGCCGCTGAGCCTCCGCCTATGATCTGACGGTCCGTCAGATTCGGAGGCAGCAGCCGTGTCGCGTTACCTCGTCACCGGTATCACCAGCGACGTCGCCCGGCCGGTGGCCGAGGCCCTGGCCAAAGAGCATGAGGTCATCGGCGCGGCCCGCTTCCGCGACGAGTCCGCACGCGATTCGCTGCATGCCGCCGGCATCAAGACCGTCCGCGCCGACCTCGCCAAGGGCGACCTCGGCGACCTGCCCGACGCAGTGGACTACGTGCTGCACTTTGCGGTCGTCAAGAGTGACAAGTGGAACGTGGCACTCGACGGCAACGTGGGCGGCCCGCTGCACCTCATGGAGAAGTACGCCGGCAGCAGCGGCTTCCTCCATGTCAGTTCGACGGCGGTCTACCACCCGAATGGGCACCATGAGTTCACCGAGGACGACCCGCTCGGAGACAGTCATCGCAACTACTACCTTCCGACGTACTCGATCACGAAGATCGGCGCCGAGGGCGCTGTGCGCTGGGGGGCCCGGCGGTACAACATCCCCACGACGATCGCGCGCCTCAACGTGCCATATGGCGACTGGGGCGGCTGGCCGTTCATCCAGTTCCAGCTGGCCGAGGGCGGGATGGACGTCGCGGTGCATCCGGATGCCCCGAGTGAGTTCCATCCCCTTCACACCGACGACATCGTCGCCATGGTGCCGAAGCTCCTGGAGATCGCGTCGGTCCCGCCCACCGTCGTCAACTGGGGAGGCGACGAGCGGGTCAGTGTCGAGGAGTGGTGCGCCTACCTCAG
>JAVEEE010000147.1 GCA_030840615.1 Frankiaceae bacterium
GCGGAAGCCGTGAAGACAACTGAGTCGTCGGAACAGCCGGCAACCGCGCGGACGTAGACGCCCGGGTCGGTCACCGCCTCATCGCCGATGAACAGTTGCCGGGCCCGCCCGACGTCGGCGATGCGCACGACCTTGTCGCCGCACCAGGTCGGGACTCCGGGGAACAGCTCGACCCAGATGTCGTCCTTGTCCTCGTGCACCGTCGTGGTCTTGCCCGACTCGGCATCGGCCGTGAGCACGCAGGTCGTCCGCTGGTCGCGGCTCTGCACCTGGAGCAGGGGCGGGTGACCGGTCGCCCAACCGACCCGGGCGAGGTAGGGCAACGCGGCCCGATCCCAACGGATCTCGGTCGGCTCGTCATCAAGGCGCAGGACGTGCAGCGAGACATCGGCGTTGGCCGACCCCGCGAACGGATAGCGGACCGGCGTCGGCGCTTGCTGCGGATGGGCCGGGTCGGCGATCCAGGCCATCGCGACCGCGGCTTCGTCCACTCGGGCGACGAGCAGTGCCGTCCCGTCCGGCGCCCACCAGAATCCGCGCGTCCTGCCCATCTCCTCGGCTGCGACGAACTCCGCCCGGCCCCAGCTCACGTCTTCGTCGGGGTCGATCGCGAGCGAACGGTCGTCGGAGCCGTCGACACCGATGATCCTGAGCTCCCGCCCACTCACGTAGGCCACCTTGCGCCCGGTCGGGTCGGGGCGAGGGTCGTAGGCACCGGCTGCGGCGGGCAACCGGCGCGGCTGGTCCGCGTCGAGGTCGACCACCCACAGCTCGCCGAACGCCGCGAACGCCGCCACGGTGCCCGCCTCGTCGGTCGCGTAGGCCACCACGCCGGACGCGCTCTCACGCACGCGCTCGCGGCGTGCCCGTTCGGCGGGAGGCAGATCGCCGTCGTCGCCGAGACGGGTGGGGTCGACGACGAGCCGCTCCACACCCGTGGTCGCGTCGAGCAGCCAGAGCCCGGTTCTCGGGTCACTGCCGGACAGCGCCCGCAAGAACAGCACTCGGCCGGCGTCGGCGCAGAAGCTGAAGCTGCGCGGCTCGCCCAGGGTGAACCGGCGGGTTCGAGCAGACTGCCGCGGAAAGGTGTCGCTCATCGGCGTCAGCCTAGGTGTCGGGAGCAGCGACTGACGCGCGAGCGTTTACTCATGATCATCGTGCGGAACAGACCCGGAGCGCCGCACAACGCGGCCGATCCTGACCTTCCGGAGGAGACCGTGCCTGCCGTCCGACGGCCTGACCCGCTTGCCCTCGAGCTCGACCTCTCCCGGCGTCTGGCCGAGGAGTTCGCGACCGTGCCGATCCCGATGGTCACCAGCGCCGTCAAGTCGGCCGTCGCAGCTGCGCACCTTTTCGGCGACGACATCGCCTCCTCACTGGGCACCATCGAGCAGCTCGCGCGGGAAGACCTCCTCGCAATCCAGGCCGCGACCTCAGCGCAGGACGACATCGCCGCCGAGGACGAGATCGCACTCGCCGGCTGACCGACCTCGGTCAGAGCGGCGCCGATTCAAGCGTGGCGGCTTGCATGCCGAAGGCTACTTGTGGGTAACCTATGGCTTGTTACTCATGAGTAGAACCGGCCGGTAACCTCACTGGACCGGGTCCGACGCCCCTTCGGAGAGCCACATGGGCCACTACCGGGCCAACCTCCGCGACCTCGAGTTCAACCTGTTCGAGGTCTTCGGCCGCGAGGAGATCCTCGGCGCCGGGCCGTTCGCCGACGTCGACCTCGACACCGCGCGGAGCGTTCTCGCCGAGGTGCGTGCGCTCGCCGAAGGTCCGCTGGCCGACTCGTTCGTCGACGGCGACCGCAACCCGCCGGTCTACGACCCGGCCGCCAAGACCGTGTCGCTGCCGGAGTCGTTCAAGCGGTCCTACCGTGCCCTGACCGACGGGGGCTGGGATCGCCTGTCGCTGCCGGTCGAGCTCGGCGGGCCGGGGCTGCCGCGTTCCATCGTCTGGGCGGCCAACGAGTTTGTGCTCGGTGCCAACCCGGCCATCCACATGTACGCGGCCGGCCCCGCATTCGCACAGATCCTGCACCGTCTCGGGACCGAGGAGCAGAAGCGCCTCGCGGTCACGATGATCGAGCGTCAATGGGGCGCGACCATGGTGCTCACCGAACCCGATGCCGGCTCCGACGTCGGCGCCGGTCGGGCGAAGGCGACACTGCAACCCGACGGCAGCTGGCAGATCGAAGGCGTCAAGCGCTTCATCACCAGCGGTGAGTGGGACGTCCCGGAGAACATCGTCCATCTGGTCCTCGCTCGGCCCGAAGGGCACGGCCCCGGCACCAAGGGCCTTTCGCTGTTCGTCGTACCCAAGTTCCTCTGCGACTTCGAGACGGGCGAGCTCGGCGCACGCAACGGCGTCTACGTCAGCAACGTCGAGAAGAAGATGGGCCTCAAGATCTCGGCGACGTGTGAGCTGACGTTCGGCGACAAGGAACCAGCGGTCGGCTGGCTGGTCGGTGAGGTGCACGACGGCATCGCTCAGATGTTCCGGGTCATCGAAAGCGCCCGGATGATGGTGGGCACAAAGGCCATCGCCACGCTTTCGACCGGGTATCTCAACGCACTCGACTACGCAAAGGCGCGCGTCCAGGGCGCCGACATGACGCAGATGACCGACAAGGCAGCGCCGCGCGTCACCATCACCCACCACCCCGACGTACGCCGCAGTCTCATGCTGCAGAAGTCCTACGCCGAAGGGCTGCGCGCCCTGATGGTGTTCGCGGCGACGCAGCAGGACGCCGTCCAGATCGCCGAGGCGCGCGGCGAGATCGACGAGGGCGCGGTCCGTCTCAACGACCTGCTGCTCCCGTTGGTGAAGGGCGTAGGCTCCGAGCGCTCCTACGAGCTGCTCGGTTCGCAGTCGCTGCAGACCCTCGGTGGCTCCGGCTTCCTGCAGGACTACCCGATCGAGCAGTACATCCGGGACGCGAAGATCGACACGCTCTACGAAGGCACGACGGCGATCCAGGGCATGGACCTGTTCTTCCGCAAGATCGTCCGCGACCAGGGCCAGGCGCTGACCGCCCTCCTGAACGACGTCAAGGCCTTCG
>JAVEEE010000170.1 GCA_030840615.1 Frankiaceae bacterium
GCCAACAGCGGGTCTCGGCGCCTCGTCGAGGAGGAGGTCGCGACGCTGCGGGTCGACCTCGCCGACGCGCTGGAAGAGGTGCGCGACCGGATCGCCAATGCACTGACCCGATCGACGGAAGCCATCACGGAAACCGTCGAGGACCAGCGGACGACGTTCGACGAGATCGTGCGGGCGCTGCGGTCGGACCTGCTCGACCGGGTCGAAGAGACCCGCGGGGAGACGCTGGCTGCGCTCGGTGACATGACGGCGGGAGTAGGAGCGGCGTCCCGAGCCAGTGAGGAGGCGACCGTCCGGCTGCGCGAGTTCGAGGAGACCGTGACGGCGCTCGACACCACGGTCGGGCAGCTGCGCGCGGAGTGGACCGATCGCACCGACGTGGCCATGGCCTCCGCCCGGCAGGCCGCCGAAGCCGTCATGGACGAGTTCCGGGATCGGTCGGAGGCAGCGCTCGCAGCTGTCAGTGGCTCGGTCGACCAGCAGACGACCACCATGCGTCAGGTTGCCGAGATGCTTTCGGGCGGGACCTCGCGGCTGGTCACCGCCGGCCAGTCGCTGCTGGGCTACCTCGCCGAACGCGACAGCATCCTCGAGGTCGAGCGCGACCAGACCTTCCACGAGGTGCTCGACGCCTTCGCGGAGGGCTTGTCCGCCAAGGAGCGCAAGACGGCGACTGCGCGACTGAGCGACGCGCTCGAACGGCGCCGCAACGCGCGGGACGCGGAACGCTTCCGCCGGCAGCAGGCCGGCAAGCCGGCTATCGACGTGCCTACCCCACCGGATGACCTGGCGGCGTTGGCACAACCGGCCGCGGGGAAGCGGCTGCCGAAGGCGCGGCCGGTCGCGGAGTCGGTCGCCGCCACACCATCCGCCGACGCCGTGCGGCCGGAACCGGCGAAGAAGTCCGCGGCCAAGCAGCCGTCCGCGAAGAAGTCCGCGGCCAAGAAGTCCGCGGCGAAGAAGTCCGCGGCAAAGCAGGCATCCGCCAAGAAGTCCGCGGTGAAGAAGACCGCGGCAAAGCAGGCATCCGCCAAGAAGACCGCGGCGAAGAAGACCGCGACGAAAGAGTCCAGCGCCAAGCCGGCGACGGTACCCACGAAGCCGCAGGCAACCGAGGCGGCGCCTGCAACGCAAACCGCCGCGCCGGACTCGATGCCTGCGCCGGAGCAGTCCCCCGGGGGGCAGCCCGCACCCACGGAGCAGGCTCCGCCGGCGAGCCGGGCTGCTCCGGCGAAGAAGGCTGCTCCGGTGAACAAGGCTGCGCAGCCGAGCAAAGCCGGGCCCGCGAAGAAGGCTCCGTCGCCAGGTAAGGCCCAGTCGTCACGCAAGGCTCTGGCGCCGCGCAAGGCCCAGTCGCCGCGCAAGGCGGCGGTCCCGAAGGAGGCGTCACCGCCGGCCGGTGCGGCCGCAGGTTCCGACCCCATCGGGACCCCGGTGCCGGCTGCTGAGGGCTCTTCGGCGCCGGAGAGTACTCAACCCGCAACGCCCAGCAACTGATTCGGCTGAGGCCAATACCACCGAATCACTTGACTTGAGGTATACGACGCGCGTGTAATTTCACGTGTGTCCTTCCCTCTGCCCGGTGCGACCGCCCCGGCCAGGTCACGCCGCAGCTGCGGTGGCGCTGCTACGCCGGCCACCGCGGTGCCAGCCCACGAGGAGGCGTCGTGACAGAGCTGAGCTTCCTGCTCGATGAAGAGGAAGAGTCTGCTGCCCTGCTGCCCTGGCAGGAGGAGGCGCTGTGCGCCCAGACCGACCCCGAGGCGTTCTTTCCCGAGAAGGGCGGCTCGACCCGGGAGGCGAAGCGGGTGTGCAGCCGCTGCGACGTGCGGGCCGACTGCCTGGACTACGCGCTTGCCCACGACGAGCGGTTCGGCATCTGGGGCGGACTGTCCGAGCGGGAGCGCCGTCGACTGAAGCGCCGCGCCGGCTGACGTAGTCTGGCCCGCCGCGGCCGGTCTCCGCCGGCCATTCCCCTCGATCCCGGGCCATCCGCCAGCGCATGCCGCCGAGAACCACCCGCCCGCAGTCCCCGGGCCATGTCGTGACCGCAGTGCTCGTCAGCCATGACGGCGCGCGGTGGCTCGGCGACTCCCTCGCCGCCCTGTCCGCGCAGGTCCGGCCGCCGCAGCGGGTCGTCGCGGTCGACACGGGCAGCACCGACGGCTCGGCCGACCTCGTCGCCAGCGCTCTCGGCGAGTCCGCGGTGGTCCGCGTCGCCCGGGACACACCGCTGGGCGTCGCCGTGAAGGCCGGGCTCGACGCCTTCGACGGTGCTCCGGCGCCGCCCGGCACGCGGCGCGCGATGACCGAGTGGGTCTGGCTGCTGCACGACGACTGCGCGCCGGAGCCGACTGCCCTTCGCGAGCTGCTCGCCCAGGCAGTCGAGCAGCCGTCGGTGGCCTGTTTCGGGCCGAAGACGCTGTCATGGGACGGGGGACGGCTGCTCGAGATGGGGTTGACCGTGGACTCGTCGGGCCGGCGACAGACCGGCCTCGAGGAACGCGAGCTCGACCAGGGGCAGCACGACGAAGTGGGCGACGTGCTCGCCGTCGGCACGGCGGGCATGCTCGTGCGACGCGACCTCTGGGACCGCCTCGGTGGCCTGGACCCGGCCTGGCCGTTGTTCGGCGACGACGTCGACTTCGGCTGGCGGCTCAACGCGATCGGCGAGCGGATCCGGGTCGCCCCGCGCGCCGTCGTGCGGCATGCGGCAGCGCTCGGCCGCGGACTTCGACCGGCTGACGCGGCCCCCGGCCGGCCGGCCGCGGTTGCCCGCCGACATGGCCTGCAGGTCGTCCTCGCGAACACCGGCCCGGTGCTGGCGCCGTTGCTCGCGATCCGCTACGTCGTCGAGGCCTTGGCACGGGCTCTCGGGCTGCTGGTGATTCGCCGCCCGGTCGCTGCCGCTGACGAGCTCGTGGGCACCGGCGGCGCGCTGAGGCACCCGGCCGCAGTTCTCGCCGCCCGGCGCCAACGGCGAAATCGCACGGTGGCGCACTCCGAACTTCGATCGCTTCTCGCTCCCGCGTCCTTGCGAGGGCGACGGTTCGGCGACGCGATCGCCGAGATGCTGCGCGGTCGGGAGGCGGCGGAAGAACGTCGACTCCGCCGGGCGCCGGTCGAGACCGGCCCGGTGTCGGAGGAGGTCGAGTCGCTCGATCTGGGTGACACCGGCTGGGTGCTGCGGGCGGTACGACGCCCCGGGGTGCTGCTCGCGCTCGCGCTGACGGCGCTCGGTCTGCTCGCGTCGCGCGACGTCATCGGCGCCATGCTGCACGGTGGCCGACTGCTGCCGGCACCCGCAGGCGCGGCCGATCTGTGGTCGACCTACCGCGCTGCCTGGCATCCGGTCGGGCTGGGGTCGACGACGCCGACTCCTCCGTTCATCGCCGTGCTCGCGCTCTTCTCAACCGTCCTGCTCGGCAAGGTGTGGCTGGTCGTCGACATCCTGGTGCTGGGCGCGGTACCCCTCGCCGGACTCTCCGCCTACCTCAGCGCGCGGTCGTTGACCGACTCGTGGCGGCTGCGGATGTGGGCGGCCGTGAGCTACGCGGTGCTTCCGGCTCTCACCGGCGCGGTGGCAGGTGGGCGCATCGACGTCGTCGCAGCGATGGTGCTGCTTCCCGTCGTAGCCCGCAGCGTCGGCCGTGCACTCTTTGCCGGCCCGAGCTCACCGAACCGCTGGCTCGGCACCGGGCTGCTGCTCGCCGTTCTCGTCGCGGTCGCGCCCATCGCCTGGCCGATGGCGGCCGCGGCCCTGCTGGCAACGGTCGGCGTGCTGGCCGGCGAGCGCCGGCGACGGTTGCTCGGGGCGGTGACGATGCTCGCGGTGCCGCTCGTCGCCTTGCTGCCGTGGACGGCGAGCGTATTGCGACACCCACGGCTGCTGCTGAACGGCGCGGGGCTTCCGGAGGCCGTGCGCACGCGACTGCCGCTGCCACCGGCCGACGTTCTCCTGCTCCACCCGGGCGGCCCGGCCCAGCCGCCGTTGTGGGTGCTCGCACCGCTGCTCCTCGCGGCGTTGGCGGCGCTGGTGCGGCAACGCGGTGCGCGCGCGGCCCGCGCAGGACTTGTCACCTTCGCGATCGGGATCGCGGCCACCGGCGTCGTGACGCGGTTCACCGGCACCGGCGCCGACCCGGCAGCTCGCCCGTGGACCGGCGTGCCGATGGCCTTCGCCGCCGTCGGCATGCTGATGGCCGGGCTCGTGGCGGCAGAACGGGCGCGGGCGGCCTTGCGCCAGCACAGCTTCA
>JAVEEE010000186.1 GCA_030840615.1 Frankiaceae bacterium
GATCGCCTACCGGTCGACCCGGACGAGACCGTCACGGTCACCATGAGCGCCGGCTCGGTGTTGTTCATCCTCGGCACGCTGTGGCACGGCGGCGGAGCCAACCAGACCGACCGGCCGCGGCTCGGCGTACTCCTCGAGTACGCCGCCGGCTGGTTGCGCCAGCAGGAGAACCATGTGATCGCCGTGCCGCCTGCGGTCGTGGCCGGTCTCGAGCCACGGCTGCAGGAGCTGCTCGGCTATGGCATCTACCCGCCGTTCGTCGGCTACGTCGACGGTCGCCATCCCCGCCGCACCCTCGAGGACCGCCCCTAGCCCGAACCGCGAGGTTCAGGGGCGGGTGAGCGTCTTGGGCTCGTCGTCCTCGGGGTTGGCGCGCGGCGGTTCGTGCCGCTCGAAGAAGAACCCCTCGAGGGCACCGCGGGCCCGCGCCATCATGCCCACCGGGCGATGACCGTTGCCGCTTGGGCCGTGCCCGTTCTCCGACGAGGGCAGCGCTGCATGCCCGCTGAGGTCGTGGCCCAGCTGCATCGCCAGCACCTCTGCGCGTTCCGGCGGCAGCGGCTTGGTGACCTCGATGTATTCACCGGACGGGAGCCGCCGGATGATGCCGGTCTCGTGGCCGTGGTGCAGCAGCTCTTCGTCATGATGCTGGAGTCCCAGACACCAGCGTCTGGCGATGTAGAACGAGATCGGTGGTCCGATGATGATGAGCACCCGCAACACCCAGGTCGTGCCTTGCAGCGACCAGTGGAACGTGTTGGCGATGACATCGTTCTGGCCGGCGATGTAGAGGATGCCGTAGAACGTCAGCGACATGACGCCGAGCCCGGTGCGCACCGGCATGTCGCGCGGTCGCTGCAGCAGGTTGTGGAAACCCCGGTCCTTGGTGATCCAGGCCTCGAGTGACGGATAGGCGTAGAGCAGGTTGAACATGATGCCGGGCAGGACCACGCCGGGGACGAGGATGTTCCAGCTGATGGTGTGACCCCAGATGTTGCTCTCGAGGTTGGGCATCAGCCGCAGCGAGCCCTCCAGGAAGAAGATGTACCAGTCGGGCTGCGACCCGGCCGACACCTGCGAGGGGTTGTAGGGCCCGTAGAGCCACACCGGGTTGATCTGCGCGAACGTTCCGAGCGCGGCGCAGACACCGAACACCAGGAACAGGAACCCGTTGGTCTTGATGAGGAACGTCGGGTAGAACGGCGTCCCGACGACGTTGTGCTCGGTCTTGCCCGGACCCGGGAAGTCGGTGTGCTTCTGATGCCAGATGATCATCATGTGCGCGCTGATCAGCGCGAGCAGGATGCCGGGCACGAGCAGCACGTGGATGATGAACAACCGCGGGATGAAGTCGACGCCGGGGAAGTTGCTGCCGAAGACGAAGTAGGCGAGGTAGGTGCCGACCACCGGGATCGACTCCATCACCGAATAGGCGATGCGGATGCCGGTGCCGGACAGCAGGTCGTCCGGCAGCGAGTAGCCCGCGAAACCCTCGAGCACGGCGAGGATGAACAAGGTCACGCCGATGTGCCAGTTGAGCGTTCGCGGCTTGCGGAAGGCCCCGGTGAAGAACACCCGGAACATGTGCACCGCGATCGAGCACACGAACAGGATCGCGGCCCAGTGGTGGATCTGCCGCATCAGCAGACCGCCGCGTACGTCGAACGACAGGTGCAGTGTCGACGCGTAGGCGTCGGTCATGGGCACGCCGCGCAACGGCTGGTAGGACCCGTTGTAGACGACCTCGGAGCTCGACGGGTGGAAGAACAGCGTCAGGTAGACGCCGGTGAGCAGCACGATGACGAAGCTGTAGAGCGCGATCTCGCCGAGCAGGAACGACCAGTGGTCCGGGAAGACCTTGTTGAAGCTGCGCTTGAGGAAGCCGGCGGTCCCGAGCCGGTCGTCGACGTAGCGAAGGCCCTTCCTGGCCGCGGTCTCGCCCGCGCCGCTCTTCGAGGTGTCGGCCATCAGCCACGCTCCCAGAAGCTCGGCCCCACCGGTTCCGTGTATCCCTTTTGTGCCACGAAGTAGCCCTCGGGATCCACCTCTATGGCCAACTGTGGCAAACGTCTCGCTGCGGGTCCGAAGATCACGTTGGCGTCGTCCGCCATGTCGAACGTCGACTGGTGGCACGGGCACAGCAGGTGGTGGGTCTGCTGCTCGTAGAGGCTGATCGGGCAGCCGGCGTGCGAGCAGATCTTCGAGTAGGCGACGTGGTCGTTGATCCCCCAGCTCGCCTCCTTCTTCGACCGGATCTCGCCCGGTGCGAAGCGGATGAGGATCGTCGGCGCGAGCGCGTAGTGCTCCGTCGTGTCGAATCCGTCGGGCATCACGGTCGCGATACCGCCGATCTCGATGTCACCGAGCTTGATCGGCAGCTTGGTCTCGACGTCGACGAGCCGGATGCCCGGCTTCCAGCCGGTGTGGCGCAGGCTGCGTCCCGGCAGCGGGCCGAGGTCGCGCAGCATGAGGACGGCCGGGATCGGCAGCAGCGCCGCGGCACCGAGCAGCGATCGGCGCAGCATCTTGCGTGAGCCCAGGCCCATCTCGGTGGCGCCCTTGAGGAAGACGTCCTCGGCTGCGAGCTCCTCCTCCTCGGGGGAGTGGAAGTCGTGCCGCTCCTGCACCGCCTTGTCGTGGGGGAGCAGCTTCTTGGCCCAGAGCACGAGGCCGGCACCGAGGCCGAGCAGCGACACGGTGAACGAACCGCCGATGACGAAGTTGAGGTCGCGGCCCAGGGCTCGATGGAAGTCCATGAGCACGAACCCGAGCACGAAGCCGATGACGCCGAGCGCCGCCAGGCCGAACAGCGCCGACACCTGGAGCTCGGCGAACTTCTCCTCGCGCGGGTCGACCTGCGCCGGGTCGTGCTCGAGGCCGAACGCCTCGGCCGGCACGGCGTGCGTGCCGTCCTCGTCGCTTGGCCGGGTGAACATCGCTTCCTGGGCCGCGGCGGCCGTCTCGGTCAGCGGCTTGCGCCGGCCGATCTTGCGCGCCGTCCGCATCTTCGCCGGCACGTCGGCACCCATCGACCCACCGGCGAGGACCTCGCCCTCGATCTCCTTCGCCGAGGACGTGCCGCCCGTCGTACGCGGTTCACCGGTGCGTTTCTGCGGTGACTTGCCTCGTTCGAAGACGCTGCCGGAGGCCTCTGCCGCCGTCCGGGGAGCGTCCTTGTCCTCGTCGCTCATGCCCGCGCACCGATCCAGAGGGTGACGATCACGAGGATGCCGATGCCGGCGAGCCAGCCGACGACTGTCTCCGACACCGGCCCGACCCGGCCCAGCCCGGCGCCGCCGGGGTCGGCCTGCGACTTGATCGTGCGCACGTAGTTGATGATCGCGAGCTTCTGGTCCGGCGTGATCTGCTTGTCACCGAAGACCGGCATGTTCTCGGGCCCGGTGACCATGGCCTCGTAGATCTGCCGCGGCGTCGACTTGGACAGCGACGGCGCGTACTTGCCGTAGGTCAGGTCGCCACCGGAGCCCGCGAAGTTGTGACACTGCGCGCAGTTGGTCCGGAACAACGAACCGCCGTACGCCGTGTCGGCCTTCTGCCAGTCGGCGTCGTTGAACTGCGGGATGCCGGGGCCGGGACCGAGCGAGGCGACGTAGGCGGCGAGGTCGAGGATCTCCTGCTGGCTGTAGCGCACCCGCGAGCGCGGGGCCTCGGGGCCGTGGTGCTGCAGCGGCATCCGGCCGGTGCCGACCTGAAAGTCGACCGAGGCGGCGCCGACCCCGATGAGGCTCGGCGCTCGCCGCGCGCCCACGCCGGCGAATCCGTGACAGCTGGAGCAGCCCTGGTTGTAGAGGTCACGGCCGCGCTGCACCGCCGGGTCCGCGCTCGTCGACGCCTGTCCACCCGGCGCCAGTGCGGCGTAGAGCATGCCGAGCACGCCCAGCACGACACCGACGAACGCGGCGCTGGCCAGGGACCGGCGCCGGGCGGACAGCCGGCCGGCGACCCTGCTCGACGACGTGGGCGAAGCGTTCACGATCGGATTCTCGCTAACGGATCAGGTAGATGACGGTGAACAGGCCGATCCAGACGATGTCGACGAAGTGCCAGTAGTACGACACGACGATCGCCGCGGTCGCCTGGCCCGGGGTGAAGGGGCCGAACGTGCTGCGGACGAGCAGGAAGATGAACGCGACGAGCCCACCGATCACGTGCAGACCGTGGAAACCCGTCGTTATGTAGTAGACGGAGCCGTAGCCGTGGCTCGACAGCGAGAAGTCGTTGTGCACGAAGTACTCGAACGACTGGCCGCCGATGAAGACCGCGCCCATGAAGAACGTGACGATGAACCAGTAGCGCAGGCCGGCCGCGTCACCGCGCTCAGCCGCGAACACGCCGAGCTGGCAGGTCACGCTGGAGAGCACCAGGATGATCGTGAACGGTGCCGCGGTCTTCAGGTCGAGGACGACGCCCTCGGCCGGCCAGTGCGGCTGGTTGATCGAGCGGACCGTGAAATACATGGCGAACAGCGAGGCGAAGAACATGAGCTCGCTGGACAGCCAGACGATCGTGCCGACGCTGACGATGTTGGGCCTGATCAACGATCCGTGGGACGGGACCTTGTCCAGGGCGGTAGCGGAGGCCACGGCGGGCATTCTTGCAGGCACGGCGCCCCCGCGCCCGACGACCCCCCGGGGCTAGCCTCGGCTCGTGGCTGCGCTCCCGCTGCACGGGTACGACGGGCTGCCGCCGTTGACCCTGTCAGCCGCCTGGAGCGCCTGGGAGCTCGACGCGCTGGTGCTCGTGGGGCTGCTGGTGTCGGCGGCCGCCTACCTGTGGGCGGCCAACCGGCTGCGCCGCCGGGGCGACGCCTGGCCGATCGGCCGGGACATCGCCTTCGTGGGCGGCGGGCTGGGCACGATCGCCCTCGCCGTCATGTGGTGGCCGGGGGTCTACGACGACACGTTGTTCTGGGCGCACATGGTCCAGCACATGGCCCTGTCGATGGTCGCGCCGATCTTCCTGGCGCTCGGCGCGCCGGTGACGCTGGTGCTGCGGACGCTGCCCGCCGGCGGGCGCCGCCGGCTGTCGGGCGCGCTGCACAGCCTGCCGGCCAAGCTCGTGCTCAACCCGCTGGTGGGCTTCGCGCTGCTCTTCGGGACGCCGTTCGCGCTCTACTTCACCGGCCTGTATGAGCTGTCGCTGCGCAACGACCTCTTCCACGAGCTGCTGCACGTCCACTTCGTGGTTGCCGGCTGCATCTTCTTCTGGCCGATCATCGGTATCGACCCGGTGCCGGGGCGGCTGCCGCATCCGCTGCGGCTGCTGCTGCTGTTCGTGACGCTGCCCGCCCACGCGTGGCTCGGCATCTCGATCATGTCGGCCAACACGGTGCTGGCCGGGGACTACTACCGCCAGCTGGCCCGCCCTTGGGGGCCGACCCTGCTGGGCGACCAGGACATCGGCGGCGGGTTGCTCTGGGCGACCGGTGACCTCGTCGGGCTGCTGGTGCTCGCGGCGCTGTTCGTCCAGTGGTCGCGCGCCGACCAGCGCGAGGCGGTGCGGCTGGACCGGCGCTTCGATCGGGCCCAGCGAGGCGGCGCCGAGGACGACAGCGAGTGGGCGGCGTACAACGCGCACCTGGCCTCACTCGCCGACCGGACGCCAAACGATCATGGGGAAGCCGACAGACACGCCCGGTGAGTCTGCACTCAGCCCCATGATCGTTTGCGGCTCCAGGATGGTTTGCGGACCAGGTGCATCGAGGCCCACGACCACATGTCGTGCGCCCGCGCCTGGTCGTCGAACATGCCGTGCACGCCGACGTCGGTCTCCTCGTCGCGCGGCTCGAACGCGTTGGCGCCGTAGCGCGGTCCGTCTTTCGGCGAGAGCTGACCGTCGACGCCCTTGCGGCCGAGGTACCGGTCGACGAACCACGGTACGACGCGGTTGCCGAGGATCGTCTTCGCCGTGGGGGTGCCCACCCACATGTTGCGGCGACGGTGTTCGGCGAGGAAGCGGATCGCCCGGGCCGGCACCTCCGGCTGGTAGATCGGCGGCACCGGCATCGGGTGGCGGTCGAAAGCGTTGTCGTTCCAGTCGAACTGCGGCGTGTTGACCCCGGGCAGCTCGATCATCCCGAGGTGGATCGCGCTCTTGTCGTGCTTGAGCTCGGCGATGACCGACTCGGTGAACCCCTTGGCCGCGTGCTTGGCGCCGCAGTAGGCGGACTGCAGCGGGATGCCCCGGAAGGCCAAAGCGGAGCTGACCTGCACGATCGAGCCCCGGTTGCGTGGCCGCATGTGCTCGAGCGCGACCCGGGTGCCGTTGACGAAGCCCATGTAGGTGACGTCGGTGATACGCCGAAAGCCGGCGTCGTCGGTGTCCCAGAAGAACCGCAGCGCGCCGACGAACGCGTTGTTGACCCACGTGTCGATGGGGCCCAGCTCACGCTCGACCCGGGCAGCGGCGGCGCGGACCTCGTCGAGCGACGAGACGTCCGTCGGGACTGCGAGACCGCGGCCGCCGGCGTTCTCCACGTCCTTCACCGCGGCCTCGAGACCGGCGCGTCCACGCGCGAGCACGGCGACGTCGTAGCCGTGGGCGGCGAACTCACGGACAACGGCACGGCCGACACCTGCGGTGCCTCCGGTGACGACGACAACCTTGCGTTGGCTCATGCCTTCGCCATACCCGGGCCCGACGACCCTGACCCGGCAGCGGCGGCGGGCGGTTACGATTCCGGCCATGTCCGAGCCCGCCGCGCATACCGCCTCGACCAACGAGCGCCGCCGCGCGACGGTGCTCGTCTACTCCAGCGACGCGCGGATGCGCGAGCGGGTCCGCGGCGCGCTCGGCCGGCGACCGGCGCCCGGGCTCGAGATCGAGCTCGTGGAGGCAGCCACCGGGGCGGAGCTGATCGCGCGCTGCGACCTCGGCGGCCTCGACCTGACAATCCTCGACGGCGAAGCGACGCCGACCGGCGGGCTCGGCCTGGCCCGGCAGATCAAGGACGAGATCGACGACGCGCCGCCCGTGCTCGTCGTCGTCGGTCGCCGTGACGATGCGTGGCTCGCGACCTGGTCGCGCGCGGAGGGAGTCGTTCACCATCCGATCGACGCGTTGCAGCTCACCGACATGGTGGTCGATCTGCTCACGCGCGGCGCGGACGTCGTCATGCCCGGCGACTGAGGCGGCGGCATGGACATCGGGGCTTGGTGCGGTCACTGCGGTGAGTCGTTCCGGCTCGCCGAGCTGGTCGACGACGGGTTCACCGGACGGTGCCCGCGGTGTGGTCGAGACCTCGCGCCGGACTACGGGCCGGTTGCGTCGGCTGCCGTGCACGACGTGATCCGGGCGTCGGCAGCACTCGCCGGGGCGGCGGCCCGGTTGCACAACGTCGCGCCGCGCCTGCACGTCGACGCCCGGAAGCTCAACGCCGACCTGGCTGACGCTCTCGGCGCTGACTGAGCCATGAGCGCCGTCGTATGACCGGCCGGACGTGGCCGGACGTCCTCACGACGTTGGTACGCCGGGAGTCCCTCTCCGCTGACGACACGGCGTGGGCGATGGACGAGATCATGTCCGGCGAGGCGACGCCGGCTCAGGTCGCGGCGTTCGCGGTCGCCTTGCGGTCGAAAGGCGAGACGGCCGAGGAAGTCGCCGGCCTGGTGCGGGCGATGCTCGGTCATGCGCGCCTCGTGTCGGTCTCCGGGCGCGCTGTCGACACGTGCGGCACCGGCGGCGACCGCGCGCACACGGTGAACATCTCGACGATGGCGGCGTTGGTGGCGCGCGGCGCCGGCGCCACCGTGGTGAAGCACGGCAACCGGGCCGCGTCGTCGGCCTGCGGCTCGGCCGACCTGCTCGAGGCACTTGGTGTGGTCGTCGACCTCGAACCGGCCGCCGTTGCCGCGTGCGTTGCCGAGGCGGGCATCGGCTTCTGCTTCGCACCGGTGTTTCACCCGGCGTTCCGTCACATGGCGGTGCCGCGACGCGACATGGGCATCGCGACGGTCTTCAACTTCCTCGGCCCGTTGACCAACCCGGCCCAGCCGCCGGCGCAGGCTGTGGGCGTGGCCGACGAGCGGATGGCGCCGGTGATGGCCGGTGTGCTGGCGGCGCGTGGCGCGTCGGCGCTGGTCTTTCGCGGTGAGGACGGGCTCGACGAGCTGTCCGTCGTTGCGCCGTCGCGGGTCTGGGTCGTCGGTGCCGGCTCAAAAGGTGGCGGCGCGGTGCGCGACGACCGGGTCGACCCGCGTGATCTTGGCCTGGCGGTCGCGGCGGCCGCGGATCTGGTCGGTGGCGACGTCGCGACCAACGTCGACGTGACCCGGCGGTTCCTCGCCGGCGGGACCGGCGCGGTGCGCGACGCCGTACTGCTCAACGCGGCGGCGGCCCTGGTCGCCGTCGACGGGGTGACCCAGGAGCCGGTGACCGAGCAGCTCGCGGCTGCGTTGCCGCGGGCGGCCGAGGCCGTCGACAGCGGCGCGGCATCGGCTGCGCTGGAGTCGTGGGTGCGGGCCAGCCAGGCTCTGCGCGGCGGTTAGTCGACGCCGAGGGCGAACGCGGCCTCGAGGTCGTGTTGCGAGTAGGCGCGGAAGGCCACGTGGGTCTCGGTCGCGAGTACGCCGTCGACCTTGTTGAGCCGGTCGGCGACGACGTCGGCGACCTCCTCGTGGTTGCGGACCCGGACGAGAGCGATGAGGTCGATCTCGCCGGTGACGGAGTAGACCTCGCTGACGCCTTGCAGCTGCGCGATCTGCTCCGCGACCTCGGGGATCCGGTCGACGGCTGCCGAGATGAAGACGATCGCGGTGATCACGTCGTTGACCCTAGCGCCAACTCGCCGAGCTCCACGGCACGTTCGATGACCCGCGCTCGGCTCGCGATGATCTGCGCGAACGAGCGGCCGAAGCGCTTCTCCTGCGCGGCGACGGCGACCGGATCGCCGGCCAGGTGCACTTGATGCTCGAACAACGGCAGGTACTTCACGGCTGCGGCCGCGGCGTACCACGACCACACCGTCTCGGCGCTGACGTGGAGGCCGGCCTCCTGCAGCCCCGCGACGTAGCCGTCGAGGACCAGCCGCTCGAGCTGTCGCGGGTCGGCATCCGGCCGCACCTGCATCCACACCGGGTCGAGCGTCATCTGGTCGAGGTCCTGCGCGACGGCGCCGATGCCGATCTGCGACCAGTCGATCGCGATCGTCGTGCCGTCGTCCCCGGCGGCGACGTTCATCGGCCAGAAGTCGAGATGTACGACGGTCTGCGGCACGAGGTCGACCGCGGCCAGCAACTCATCGCGACGTTGCCAGATCTCCAGCGCGCGAATCCGCAACGGCCGAAACGCCTCGAGCCGTCCGTCGCTCCACGGCGAGTCGGCTTCGATCGAGTCGACGTTGCGCCCGCTCGCCTCGACCCAGCCGCGCAGCCAGCCCCGGGACAGCCATGCGTCGTCCGGCATCGCCGCCGTCCCGGCGGCGTAGGCGCCCTGTGTCGTGCCGAGGTCGCGGCCGATCTGTGCGTAGTCGTCGAGCGTCAGGTCTGCGCCGATGCGGCCGTGCACGTCCTCCATCCAGATCCAGCACTCACCGTTGTCCCGCTCGGTCGTGAGCATGGTGCGCGGCGCGCGTAGCCGGCCGGGCAGCGAGTCGAGCAGCCCGTTGTCGAACGCGAGCCACTCGCGCTTCCAGTAGTTGCGGTGACCGACGTCGGCACCGGCGAGCCACAGCCCGCCGGTGGCGTCGGCGAGACCTGCGCCGTCGCGCACGATCTTGATGACCAACGACTCGCCGGCGGCGCGGACGCGATAGACGCCGCCGGTGACGGCATGGATCCGCAGCTCCGGCTCGATCGGCTCGACGTCGTACGACGACACCTCGCGACCGAGCGCACGGGAGAGGTCGTCGAGGTCGATGGCGAGCGTCACGCCGCAACACCCTCCCGCCCAAAACGATCATGGGATTGTCTGCCGACTCGCCCGGTGTGTCTGTTCATGAGCCCATGATCGTTGCCGCGGGGTCGTGCCGGTCAGCCACGACAAGGGCCACCGCGGCGAACGCGGAGCAGACCATGACGGCGACGAGCATCGCCCGGTAGCCGCCCGTGGCGGTGATCAGCGCGCCGGCCGCGACCGGCGCGACCACCCGACCCACGTCGACGACAAGCGCCTGTACGCCGGACACCCGGGCGAAGACCGGCCCCGGCACGTAGTCGCTCAGCAAGGCAGCGCGCGCGATCGTCATGACGCCGAAGCCGGCGCCGAAGGTGATGACGAACAGCACCAGACCCGTCGGCCGCGGCAGCGCCATCAGCAGGAACAGCCCGACCACCTGGCCGGCAACCATGAGTGCGGCGACCCGCGCCAGCCGCAGCCGTCGGGCCATCGTCGTGAGCGCGACCCGGCCGGAGACGGACAGCACTCCGATCGCTCCGGCGCCGAACGCGGCGGCGGTGGGGGAGTAGTGGCGGCTGTGCAGATAGCTGACGAGATAGACGATGACGATCGTCACCCCGGTCGTGACGGCGACCGTGCTCGCCGTGAGCCATTTCACCGACGGCAACGACAACGCCTGGCGCAACATCGGTTCACGCAACCGCAACCAGCCGTGCGCGTGCGCCA
>JAVEEE010000522.1 GCA_030840615.1 Frankiaceae bacterium
GCGTCTGCCCCGTTGGGGCGTACATCGGACCGACAACGATCGGCGAGCCGACCTCCTCGGCGATGTCGACGCATGTGCGGAGGTACGCGAGAGCCTCGGCCCGAACCGCCGCGTCTTCGTGCGAGGCGTCGCGCGCTGGGCCGAATGCCCCGCAGACGAGCACGCCAATACCCGCGGCGGCGGCGGCCTCGGCAACCGCTGCACCGCTGACGCGCGCCGGATCCTCGATGCAGATCTCGATGGTGTCGAAGCCGAGCTCGGCTACGTGCGCGCACAGCTCCAGCCGGTCGTCGCCAAAGGGGGACGTCCAGATGAACGTACTGGCTCCCAGGCGCATCCGTCTATCGCTCCTGCCGCTGAGGCAGGCAACTCTTGACGTGGCTGATTGCCTGCTCGGTGTACTTGTCGCGGAACTCATCCGCCCCGCCGGACGCCATCGCGGCGAAGGGGTCGGCGTACGCCGGGAGCAGCTCGAAGGCAAGCCAGCCGTCGTAGTCGACCTCGACCAGCGCCTCCAGGATCGCCGTGAAGTCAAGGTGGCCGGCGCCTGGCGCGGCGCGGTTGGAGTCGGCCAGGTGCACGTGCTGCAGATGCGGCCCCGCCGCACGGAACGCCTCGGGGATCGACGCCTCCTCGATGCTCATATGGAAGGTGTCGCCCTGCACCCCCCCGTTGGTCAGCCCCGTGGCCTGCCAGAGGTCCACTGCCTGCGCGAGACGGTTCATGAAGTACGTCTCGTAGCGGTTCCAGCACTCCAGCGACAGCGACACGCCCAGCGTGTCCGCGTACTCGCCGGCCGCACGAATCCCGTCTATGGCCCACGCGCGCTCCTGCTCCGGATCGGCGAGCGCGCTCGTCTTCATGCATGCCGTCGGGTGCACGATGATCGTGGGGCACTCGAGCTCGGACGCCAGGCGCGCGACGTCCTTGACGTAGCTCACGGCGTTGCGTCGTACGTCGGCGTCGGGATGCGCGAGATCGCGCTCCGGCGTATAGATCGAACAGATGGAGCTGAAGAGGATCCCAGCCTGTTCGGCCATGCGCTTGAGCTGGGCGGTGTCGTAGTCGGCCGGCTCCCCGACGAGCTCGATACCGTCGTACCCAAAGCGGGCGACCCGATCGATTGATGTCGAGATGTCCTCGCCGGTGTAGGCAATCGCGTTGTAGGAGAATCGGAACTCGGTCATGTGTGCGGGTGCTCCTCGGGCGTCCGTCAGGACGCGATCTGGACTTGGACCTTGACGACCGACTTGTCGCTCTCGAGGCTCTCGATCGCCGCCATCACGTCGGTCAGCGGGCGCACGGAGTCGACGATGCAGCTCGGGTCGAAGCGCCCATTCGCAATCAAGTCGATGGCCTTGGGCCAGGTCTCGTAGGTCCCGGCGTACGACCCCACGATGGTGAGCTCCTTGGTGTAGATCTCGAACGGCTTGACGTCGATGGTGGCGTCGGGCGGCGCGGCGCCGTACGCCAGGACGCGACCACCGCGGCGCGCCATCTCGATGGCCTGCATGTAGGTACGCGTGCTGCCGACCGCCTCGATCACGACGTCCGCCCCGCGGCCGTCGGTGGCTTCGAGCACGGGCTCGAGTCCCGCATCGCCGAGCGGGTCGAACTCGATGTCGCTGCCGATCGCGTGCGCACGCGATCGGCGCTGAGCGTCGGGCTCGGACACGATGACCTTGCCAGCGCCCCGCAAGCGGCTCATCGCCGTGTGCACGAGGCCCATGGGGCCGGCCCCGATGATCAGCACGGTCTCCCCGACGCCGACGCCGACGCGGTCCTGTCCGTGGATTGCGCACGCGAGGGGTTCGATGAAGGCGGCGTGGTCGAACGGCATCGTCGTCGGCAGCCAGTAGACGTTGGCCGCCGGCGCGACCACGTACTCGGCCATGCCGCCGGCGTCATGGACGCCGAGCTGGCGGACGCTGGGGCAGAACAGTTTCGAGTTGTGCCGGCAGAACCAGCACATACCGCACGCGATGTTGATGTCGGCAGTCGCGCGGTCCCCGATCTGCACATGGTGCACGCCCGCACCGACCTCGACGACCGTCCCGGCGAACTCATGTCCGATGATCAGGGGGAGGTTCGGCGCGGGGAAACGCCCTCGGACGATGTGCGAGTCCGTCCCGCAGATCCCGCAGCGTGCGACCTTCAGCAGCACCTCGCCCGGACCAGCGCTCGGACGGCCGACCTCTTCGACCCGTAGGTCATCAGCGCCATGGAAGACCGCTGCTTGCATCGTCTCCGCCACGTGTCTCCTTCTTGTCGACGTGCTGACCCTGTCGACGCGCCAGACCGCTCCATCAACCGGCGGCAACGTAGCCCATGTTCCGCTTCCTAGCAAGCAAAGTGTGCGGCACTACGGCATAAGACGCGTCGCTGTCCGAACCGCCGGCGATTCGCACGCCGCCGCTAGGCGTCCGGGTCGAGGCTCTCACCGTTCTCGGGGTCGAAGAGCAGCATTCGCTTCGAGGCGAAGAACAGCTCGCGCGGCTCACCGACGCGGCAGTCGCTGCGGGCGTCCAGCCGCGCGACGAAGGCGGTGCCCTCGTCGGTGTCGCGCAGGTGGCTGATGGTTTCGGCATCGCCCTCGGCCCACGCCCGAGCCCCAGCGGTTCGCACTGGCGCTGCTCGGACGCGGAAGTGCACAAGTAGCTCGGACCCGAGCTTCTCGACGAGCTCAGGCGTCACGTTCAGCGACGCGTCGAGCTCAGGATCGCGGTCGTGGCTAAAGGCCTCGGGGCGGATACCAATCGCGACGGGCGACCCCGGCGACCGATCCGCGAGCTGCTTGCGGTGGTCGGCGTCAAGGACGATGCGGTGGTCGGCGAGCTCGACGCTATCGCGGGAGTCTCCCACCGTTCCCAGCGCGAGATTGATCGCGGGGCTACCGACGAACCCGGCGACGAAGACGTTCCGCGGCTGGTGGTAGAGCACTTGGGGGTCGTCGAACTGCTGCAGAACCCCGTCGCGCAGCACGGCGACGCGATCGCCCATCGTCATCGCCTCGACCTGGTCGTGGGTGACGTAGACGGTGGTCACACCCAGGCGATCGTGGATGCGCCGTATCTCGGCACGCATCTCGACGCGTAGCGCCGCGTCGAGATTGGAGAGCGGCTCATCCATGAGGAACGCCGCGGGCTCCCGGACGAGGGCGCGCCCCATCGCCACCCGCTGGCGCTGGCCACCCGAGAGCGCGCGCGGCTTGCGGCCGAGCAGCTCCGTGAGGCCTAGCAGCTCCGCGACCCACTCGACGCGCTGCGCGACCTGAGCCTTAGGGATCCTGCGGATGCGCAGGGGGTAGGCGAGGTTCTCGTACAGCGTCTTGTGCGGGTACAGCGCGTAGTTCTGGAAGACCATGGCCACGTCTCGCTGCTGCGGCTCGAGCTCGGTGACGGTGCGCCCGCCGATGACAACCTCGCCCTGGGTCGCTTCCTCGAGACCGGCGAGGATGCGCAGCGCGGTCGATTTGCCGCAGCCCGAGGGGCCGACGAGGACGACGAACTCGCCTTCGCGGATCGAGAGATCGAGGTGCTCGAGAGCGACCGTCCCATCGGGGAACGTCATGCTCACCCCGTGGAACTCGACGCCGGCCCTCACCGGCTCGCCCGAGGGTCCGGCCGCAGGTGCGACGTCGTGCTGTGAGGCAGAGGTCACTTGACTGCTCCCAGGGTCAGACCGCGCACGAGGTAGCGTTGCGCGGCGAGGGCGCCGATCCAGACGGGGAGGACCACGAGCGTCCCGGCGGCCATGATGTTGGTCCACTCCACGCTCACGGGCGTGACGTACTCAGTCAGCCCCACCGGCGCTGTGCGCGTGTTCGCGCCCGTGAGGATGTTGGCGAAGAGAAACTCATTCCAGGCGAAGATGAACGCCAGCAGTGCCGTCGCGACGACGCCGGGCAGCGCCAGTGGCAGCGTGATCCCGAAGAAGGACCGCAGGCGGCTTGCGCCGTCGACGAACGAAGCCTCTTCGATCTCGACCGGCAGGTCGGCGAAGAAACCACGTAGGAGCCATACGGTCAGCGGAAGGTTCATGTAGGTGTAGATGACCACGAGCGACCACACGCTCCCCGTAAGCCCGACGTTGCGCAGCATCAGGAACAGGGGGATGATCACGACGATCGGCGGGACGATCCGTAGCGAAAGGATCCAGAACGCGAGGTGCTGCTGGCCGCGCACCCGCCGGCGGGCAAGCGGATAGGCGATGCCAGCCCCCAGCAGCAGCGCAAGGATCGTCGACGACGTGGCCGTGAAGATGCTCGTCGCGAGCGCACTGCCGAACTGGCTCTTGACGAAGACGCTGCGGAAGTTGTCGAACGTCGGCGCGAAGAAGATCGTCGGCGTAGCGGAGAAGGCCTGGTTACCGACCTTGAACGCGGTACTGATCATCCACAGGATCGGCCCCATGAACAGGAGCGTCATGACCCCGGCCACGACCCCGCGCACGACTGTGAGCCGACGCTGACGCTGCCGGCGCCTCCCGCGGCGGACGGCCGCTTCGTGCGTGACCGCGCTCATGCGAGGTCCTCCCTGCGCAGCATCAGCCTCAGGAACACAGTGGTAAGCACCACCACGAGGATGAGCATGAGCCACGAGAACGCCGCGGCGTAGCCGATGTCGAAGGATTTGAAGCCGGCGTCGTAGATCTGCCACGACAAAGTCTCCGTTTTGTCGATCGGTCCGCCGCGAGTCGTCATGAAGATCAGGTCATAGACACGGAAGGCGTCGATCAGGCGCAGCGCCACCGCCACCGCAATCGGGTAGCGCAGCAGCGGCAGCATGTGGTCGAAGAAGATCCGCGCCGGTTTGGCGCCATCGACCCGTGCGGCCTCGAGGATGTCCTCGGGGATGCCCTGAAGTGCCGCAAGCATGATCAGGAACATGAACGGCGTCCACTGCCAGACGTCGATGAGGATGAGCGTCGGCAGTGCCCACGAGGGGCTACCCAGGAAGTCCACCCGGCCGAAGCCGAGCGCCCCGATGAGCCAGTTCACAACGCCGAACTGGACGCTCAGCATGTAGCGCCACAGCAGCCCGACCACGACGGGCGCGACGACCATGGGCAGAATCAACAGTGCCCTCAGGAGCTTGTCGCCTGGAAAGCTGCGGAAGAACAGGAGAGCCAGGCCTAGGCCGAGCCCGAGCTCGAGCACCACCGATGCCACCACGTATCTGAGCGTCACCCCGACCGAGTGCCAGAACGCGGGGTCCTTGAGCAGGATGTCGTAGTTGTGAAACCCGCCGTACTGCTTGCCAAGCGGGTTGTTGAGGTTCCAGCGGAAGAAGCTGATCACCAGCGAGTAGACGGTCGGATAGACCGCCATGGCGCCCAGGAACAGCAGGCCGGGAAGCATCGGCAGCAGGAACGGCCACTGCCGGCGGCGGCCAGCCCGGCGCTTCAGGAAGCGGGTCGGGCCGGCCGCGGCCGGGCGGGGGGGTGTAGAAACCGCCATGCGTCCCGGGTTGGTGCTCAGCGCTGCAGGGAGGCGTCGACGGCCTTGTCAGATTGGGTGAGTCCCTGTGCGGGCGACTCCTTCCCGAGTGATACCGCCTGCAGCGGCGTCGTCACCGTCGTCTCCCAGCGCTCTTCGCCGGCGAAGAAGGGCCGCGGCATCGCGTTCTTCATCGCCACGATCACCTGCGGTAGACGCCGAAAGCGCAGAACGTTCGTGCCCGGAACCTTGTCCTTGGTGAGCTTGACGTTGGAGTAGCTGGACTGGCGGACCGGGTCGCCGCCTCCGAGCGAGGCTTGGACGACGTCGTTCTTCTTCGTCTCCAGCCAGGCCGCGAACTTCTTGGCCTCCACCGCATGCTTCGAGTACTTCGACACCGCGATCACCCATTCAGCAAGGTGAGGGTGGCTGACCTGACCTGCGGTCACCGCTGGGACCTGCGTGTACTCCCAATCGCCGACCGTCTTCGAGCTCTTCTTGTCGTCGACGGCGAAGGCGCCCCACGACCACTGCAGCGCCGTAGCGATCGTGCCCTGCTGGGCGGCGGTCGTCACGTTGTCGTAGGTGAACCCGTTCGCACCGGGCGGCATGTATTTCATCATCTCGGCCCACTGCGCGGTGGCCTGCTCGCCCTGTGGCGAGCTCAACGTGGACTTCGTGAAGTCGCCGTTGAACGGATGTCCGCCGTAGGTGTAGAGAAACGAGAGCCAGGTGTGCACGTTGCCGAAGCCCTTGGCCGCTTGTGCTGCCCACCCGTAGGTCTTCTTGCCGTGGAACGTCTTGCCGTTGAAGAACTTCGCCTGCTGCAGCCACTCGGCCATGGTCTTGGGCGCCTCGAGCTTCTGACCGGTCTCCGCCTGGAACTGCGTCTGGATCTTGGGGTCGCCATAGAGGTCCTTGCGGTACCACAGCAGCGCCGGGTGGATCGTCTGCGGGATCCCGTACAACTTGCCCTGCCAGGTGGCGACCTTGAGCGTCAGTGGGAAGAAGTCCTGGCGATCGGCCGCGGACACCATGTCGTCCATCGGCACGAGCTGCCCGGCCCCGCCGAACTCCGGGATCCAGTTGTAGTCGAGGTTGAAGATGTCAAAGCTCGAGTCCTTGGCCGCGAAGAGGGTCGCCATCTTGTCGTGAATGGCGTCGCGGGCGATGAGCTGGACGTTGACCTTGACGCCGGTCTCGCGCTCGTACTCGGGCGCAAGGGTGTCCTTGACGACCGTGCCCCACGTCGCGGGCAGGAAGATCGCGTTGAGCGTCACCTTTCCGCCCTTTGCCGGGGTACCTGAGGGCCCGCTGGACGTTGACTTGGAGTTGTTGCTGCCCCCGCCGCACGCGGCGACCGTGAGCATGACCAACGCCGCGACCATTGCGAGCGCGGCACGGATGACCTTTGCACGCATCTGCATGTGCCCCTTCCGGCAGCGCCCTACGACGCCGCTCCGATCTGGACTTGGACCTTGACGGACTTGTCGGTCTCGACGCTCTCGATCGCCTCCATGACGTCCGCGAGGGGCCGGACCGAGTCGACGATGTGGCTGCCGGCGAACTCGTGACCGATGATCAACGGCAGATTCGGCGCCGGAAACCGGCGCCGCACGATGTGTGAGCCCGTTCCGCAGGTACGGCACCGCTCGACCTCGAGCAGCACCTCACCCGGGCCCGGCGCGGGTCGCGGGACGTCCTCGACGCGAGGATCGTCTGCTCCGTGGGAGACCGCGGCTTGCATCGTCTCTGTCATCGACCCTCCTCCGTTCGACGCCCGGACTCCCGAGGGCAGGTGTCCAGCCGCGACGTCGGGCAAGCTACCAACACTTGTGGGCACGTGCAATGCAAAAGCTCGCAAGCCGTCGAACGTAAGTCGGCAGCTTCTGTCGCTGCGGTGGCGCCGCGACGCCTGTTCGGAAACTCAAGGCGAGGATGTGCAGCGGCCGAGCCGTGCCGAATGGCGCGACGGCTCTGCATGTCAACGCCGCCGGCGAGCGCCCCGCCAATCATGTAGGGCAACGTCTCGGCAGGCTGGCGGCCGCCGCGGCTCGCACTTCGCAGTCGGCTGCGTTGCCATTGATGTCAGGCAGCCGACGTCGTCATCTCGCAAGAAGTAGCCGGACGCGCGTCGGTTAAGCGGCAACCCGCTGAAGCGTAGGCATTGTCATACGCGAGTCCGCCAGGATGTCCGGGACGATGAGTTCATCTGACCGCCGAAACACCCCTAGCCTCTCTCCCATCCCCGGCACCCGCTGTCGCCTCGGAGAATGGCTGTCGCGCGAATCGAGGCCGGCCGGACGATGGTGCCAGGCGCTGCGGCCGGGTACCGGTAAGCCTGTCAGCACCGCACTGAGAGCGTCGCCTCGATGCCGCGGACGTCGCCGTCCTCGTCGACGCGAACGGTGACGTCCGTGTAGCCGAGGCGTGCGAGGTCGTCGCCCAGGGCATCGGGCT
>JAVEEE010000251.1 GCA_030840615.1 Frankiaceae bacterium
GTCGGCGCGATGACCCAGGTCTCCGACGTGTCCCGCCAATACGCCGTCGGATCCAAACAAGCCGCCGCCGCAGCCGCCCAGCTCAACGACCTCGCCGCCGAGCTCCGCGCATCCATCGCCCAGTTCACGGTGACCTGACCCTCGGTCACGGCGGAGCGGGGGCGCCCCCGATGCTGTAGGCGATCCCGTCCAGGATGTCGTGCTCGCTGGCCACCACCTCGTCGAACCCGTAGCGCCGTACGACCGTGTCCAGCACGAGCGCGCCGGCCGCGATGACGTCGACCCGGCCCGGATGCATCACCGCCAGCGCCGCGCGGTTACTACGGCGCATCGCCAGCAACCGCTCCGTCACGTCGTGCACCTGCTCGGCACCGATGCGGGCATGGTGGATCCGCCCCGCGTCGTAACCCGGCAGGTCCAGCGCGATCGCGACCACGGTCGTCACCGACCCGGCCAGTCCCACAAGCGTCGCCGCGTCGGCAACCGGCACCGTGCTCACGACCAGGTCGAGGGCCGCCTCGACGTCATCGCGGGCCGCCTGCACCTGCGCGACCGTCGGCGGGTCGTCGCGCAGATGCCGCTCGGTCAGCCGCACGCATCCGACGTCGACCGAACGCGCCGCCCGCACTGCCGCGTCGTCACCCACCACGAACTCCGTCGACCCGCCGCCGATGTCGCAGACCAGGTAGGGCGCCGGCAGTGCTGTCGACCCACGCAGCTCACGCGTCGCACCCTCGAACGACAAGGCGGCCTCTTCCGCACCGGTGACGACGTCCGGCGCAATACCGAGCCGTTGTTCCACGCCGCTGACGAAGACGTCGCGGTTCGACGCGTCACGGCTCGCACTTGTCGCGACCATCCGCACCCGCCCGACGTCGAGCGACTGGATCTGCTCGGCGTAGTCGTCGAGCGCCGCGAATGTCCGCGCCAGCGCTCCGTCGGACAGCCGTCCGGTGCGGTCGACGCCCGCCCCGAGCCGCACGATCTCCATCCGCCGAACGACGTCGACGAGACGATCCCCCGTGACATCGGCCACGAGCAGCCGGATGGAGTTGGTCCCGCAGTCGATCGCGGCGACACGACGGCTCACGGCTGCCCCACGCATGGGCCGGCCTCGCCCCACTCCTCGAGCAGGTCCAGCGCCTCGTCGCCGAACGGGTTCACGCCGGGACCCGCTGCCAGCGCGTGTGCGACGGCGACGTGCAAGCACTTGACCCGATCAGGCATGCCGCCGGCAGCGACCGAGGTGCCGAGCGGGTCGATCGCGTCACGGCGCGCCAGATAGTCGTCGTACGCCGCCCGGTAACGCTCGGCGAGGTCGGGATCGTGCTGCAGGCGGGTGGTCATCGTGCGCATCAGGCCGGAGGCCTCCAGCCGGCCGATCGCGGACGCCGCCCGGGGACAGGTCAGGTAGAACAGCGTGGGAAACGGCGTGCCGTCCGCGAGCCGCGGTGCCGTCTCGACGACGTCGGGCAGTCCGCAGGTGCAGCGGTGGGCCACCGCCCGGGCTGCGCGCGGTGGTCGGCCGAGCTGGCCGGCCACCGTCTCGAGGTCGGCCGGGTCGATCACGAGGTGGTCGGCGTGCCCTTGCCCGCGGCTTCGACGCTCTGCCACAGCCGGGAGTACCACGGGCCGGTGAGCTGCGTCGCTGCGGCAGTGTCGTGCGTCGTCCGGCGATGGACCTTGGGCTTGCCGACGACGACGTAGGTCGTCTCTCCCGGCATCGCGTAGTGCAGCCGCACCCGGGCCTGTTGCTTCACGTACGCCGGGTCCTCCCAGCGCTGTTGCTGCTGGCGCAGCTCGTGCACCCGCTGCTGCTGCGCCTTGGTCTGCGACTCGAGCGCGTCGATCTGCCCGCGCTGTCCCACCCAGACCTTGAACGGCAGCGCGAGTGCCAGCGCCACTGACGCCAGCGCGACGGTGAGGATCGCGGCTCGTGCCGTGAGGTTGGCCCGTCCCGCACGTACGGCGGCCGCCGAACCCGCCCGTGCCGGCGGTGCCGCTCGTGACCTGCGTTGGCGGGACGCGTCGCCGCGGCCCGCGCGCGGGGCGCTGCCCGCGCCGCCGGCCGGCCGCCCCGAGGTCCGGGATGAACCCATCGCGTCAGATCCGGCCTTCGAGCGGCTCGAAGCGGGGGAACGCACCCGCACCCGCATACCTGGCGGCGTCCTCCAGCTCCTCCTCGATGCGCAGCAGCTGGTTGTATTTCGCGGTCCGGTCGGTGCGCGCCGGAGCGCCCGCCTTGATCTGGCCGCAGTTCACCGCGACCGCGAGGTCCGCGATCGTGGTGTCCTCGGTCTCGCCGGACCGGTGGCTCATCATGCAGCGAAAGCCGCTGCGATGGGCGAGGTCGACGGCATCGAGAGTCTCCGACAGCGTGCCGATCTGGTTGACCTTGACCAGCAATGCGTTTGCCGTCTGCTCCGCGACGCCTCGGGCCAAGCGCTCCGGGCTGGTGACGAACAGGTCGTCGCCGACGATCTGCACGCGGGCGCCGAGCACCGCGGTCAGCCGCTGCCAGCCGGCCCAGTCGTCCTCGCCGAGCGGGTCCTCGATCGAGACGATCGGATACGAGGCCAGCAGCTCGTCGTAATAGGCAGTCATGTCGTCGGCGCTGCGGGCCCCACCTTCGAACCGATAGGCGCCCTCGGTGAAGAACTCCGTTGCGGCGACGTCGATGGCGAGCGCGACGTCGCCACCGGGCGTGTAGCCGGCCTTGCCGATCGCTTCCATGATCAGGTCGAGCGCCTCGCGGTTGGTCGGGAGATTCGGCGCGAAGCCACCCTCGTCACCGACCGTCGTCGACAAGCCGCGCCCTTGCAGCACGGCCTTGAGCGCGTGGTAGACCTCGGCGCCCGCGCGCACGCCATCGCGGAACGTCGTCGAGCCGATCGGCGCGATCATGAACTCCTGGATGTCGACGTTGTTGTCGGCGTGCGCGCCACCGTTGAGGATGTTCATCATCGGCACGGGCAGCAGGTGGGCGTTGGGTCCACCGACGTAGCGGAAGAGGGGCAGCTCGCTCGCTTCGGCGGCAGCCCGGGCCACGGCCAACGAAACCCCGAGCATCGCGTTGGCGCCCAGCCGGCTCTTGTCCGGAGTGCCGTCGAGGTCGACGAGCGCCTGGTCGACGAGTCGTTGCTCGGTCGCCTCGTAGCCGATCAGCTCGGGCCCGATCTCCTCCTCGACGGCATCGACGGCGCGCTCGACGCCCTTGCCGCCGTAGCGGTCGCCGCCGTCGCGCTTCTCGACGGCCTCGTAGGCGCCGGTCGACGCACCGCTCGGCACCGCAGCACGCGCCAGCGTTCCGTCGGCGAGCAGCACCTCGACTTCGACGGTGGGGTTGCCGCGAGAATCGAGGATCTCCCGGGCGGCCATGGCCTCGATCGTGGGCACGTGCGGTTACTCCTCGAAGCGGGGAAGCGAGTGCATCTGAGCCTAGCGCCGCAGGTGCGAACGCTCCGGATGCCCCGCCGGTGCAGGAAATGGCGCGCGACCGCCGCAACCAAGACGCTCGACGGCAAGACGACGAAGGCCATCACCTTCGCCGCGAAGTCGTCGCCGCAGGACAACGACAGCAACTTCGCCACCGACTTCAGCGACCTCGCCAAGACCACGTCGATCAGCCGGCCCGCCGACATGGCCAAGTGCCCGAAGACCCGGTGCCTGTTCTACTCGTTCATGTACAAACCGGCCAAAGGCGTCAAGCGCGGACCGCTCTCGGTGAAGATCAGCTGGACCATCCCGGGGCAGGACTACGACCTCTACGTCTTCCAGAGCGGCGGGGACGTGGGCCACTGCCGAGCCTCGGCGGGGACCTCAGAGGTCGTCGTCGTCGACGTCGCGCGGCCCGGCAAGGCCGTCAAGGTGGTCATCGACCGGTACCGGAGCGTGCCGGACACCGTGACGGGCAAGATCTCTTTCCCGGCCAAGGACTCCGTCGGCACGACGGCGCCGTCACAACCGGACAACGCCGGCGTGCCGACCAACTGCGGTCTGTCCTAGTCGCTGTCTGCTGCGAGCCGGTCGCGGAACTCCCGCGACCGGCCGCGCAGCGCCGCCTCCGGGTCGATGTCGTTGCCACGAAAGGCGGCGACGACGGTCCAGAGCAGTGTGCCCGCCGCCTTTACCCCCGGTTCCTCGTCGTACGCCGCCGCGGCAGCCGCGATCGCTGCGCCAGGGCTCTCGGCCGCTGCCAGCTCGGGTGCGATCTGCTCGACGGGCAAGCCGGCCTTGGCAGCCTTGCGTTGCAGTGTCGAGGCGAGCGCCAGCGCCGCCATCGACATCGGGACGCCGTCGACCGGCGACGTCCGGCCTTTCTCTTCGGCCTTGATGAGGTCCCAGTTGGCCTCGACCTCGTCTGCCCCACTGACCGTTCGATCACCGAAGACGTGCGGATGACGACGGACCAGCTTCGTCACCAAGCCGCCGGCCACATCGTCGATGCTCCAGCGGTCGTCACCGTCGCGCTCCTCGGCCAGTCGGGCGTGGAAGGCGACCTGCAGCAAGACGTCGCCGAGCTCCTCCTTCAGCGCGTGCCCGTCCTGGTCCTCGATCGCCTGGAAGGCTTCGTATGCCTCCTCGAGCAGGTAGGGCGCGAGGGTCTCCGAGGTCTGCTTCGCATCCCACGGGCAGCCGCCGGGTGAACGCAGCCGATCCATCGTCGCGACGACATCGAGCAGGCGGGCACCTGGAAGGTCCCAGCTGCCGTGCAGCACCTCCATGTCGAGCCGCTCACCTGCATCCCCCGACTGGGTAGCGACTTCACCCAGCGCGCGGGCAATGTCCTCGTCACCGGCCGCGCCCGCCAACCAGGTCGCAGTGCCGGACTCTCGAGCCGCCGACCGCAGCAGCCGCGCGATGCCGAGAGGCGGGAGTGTCGGGTCGACCGCCTCCGCGGCGATACCCGCTGCCTCCAGCGCCGGCCGCTGCGGATGATCCTGCTCGCGGGTGAAGACCGGGCCGGCGCGCAGCGCCGACCAGCCGTCCCAGGTCAACGCTCCCGGCGCGACTCGCGGGCTCGTGACGAGCAGGACCAGCCGCGTCACCCGTTGGGCGACGGTGACGGCGTGCTCACTTCCTGCTTCGCACCGATAGCCACGACATCGCCACTTGGACCCTTGGACGGATCCCACCGACCGTAGCGCGGGTTGACGTGGATGCCGAGGCGCTTCGCCTGCGCTTTCTCTGCGGTGGCGAGCAGTCGGTCGCGCGCGTCTTTCAGAAGCGTCGTCTTGAGCTGCGGCGCCGCCTTCGCCAGCGACACCCTGCGGTGCGCGATCACGTGCACGACATGCCAGCCGAACTGCGAGTGCACCTCGATGAAGGAGCCAGGCTTGGCAGCGAAGATCGCGTCGCTGAACTCGGGCACGAACTGCCCCTTGCCCGCGAAGCCGAGGTCGCCCCCGCTGGCCTTGTTGCTGGTGTCGGAGGAGAACCTGGCGGCGAGCGCCGCGAATTTGGTGGGGTCGGCGCGGACCTGCGCCAGGATCGAGTCGGCCTGCGCCTTGGTCTTGACCAAGATGTGCGCGGAGTGCACCTGGTCGTACTGGTCGATGTTCTGCTGGTAGGCGGCCTGCAGGTCGCTCTGGCTGACCGGGACGTCGGCGACCAGTGCGTCGGCGAGCTTCTGCTCCATGACGTAGAAGCGGATGAAGTCGCGCAGCTCCTTCTTCGGCACCCCACCCTGCGCGGCCTGTTGCTGCAGCTGCGTCACGCCGCCGGCCTGTTGGGCGAAGGAGGCGATCTGCGCGTCGATGTCCGCCGCCGAGACCGTGACGTGGTGAGCAGCCGCAGCCGCGGCGATGATCCGGTTGTGGATCAGGCGTCCCAGCTCGGTGCGGGTGAACGCCGCCCGATCGGCACCAAGCTGAGCGTCCGCCTGCGGATCGGCGAGTGCGCGGTTGACCTCCTGCTGGAGGGTGTCCGCCGAGATCCGGTCGTCGCCGACGAGTGCGGCCGCGCCCGGGCTCGTGTTGCACCCGGACAACCCGATGACGACGGCTAGGGACACCGTCAGCGGAGCGACGAGGCGTGCGACGACCTTCACGATGCAGACACTCCTGAGGGGGTCAGCCGGCCACAGCGGCCGTGAGTTCGCCTACCACGGTATCCAGCAGGTCGCGGCACCAGTCGAGCAGCGGTCGGTCGCGCAGCTGCGCCGGCGCGGGGACCAGCACGATGCGGCTCGCGGGCTTGACGATGGAGCCGGGGTGGAGCCGTTGCAGGCGCAGCGTCTGGGACTCCCGCAGGTCCAGCGGTGTGAAACGGATGAACTTGCCCTGCGTTGCGACGTCGGTGAGCCCGTACCGCCGGACGTACGAGCGGAACCCGGCGACGGCAAGCAGGTTGTCGACCGGGGCCGGTGGCTCGCCGTAACGGTCGCGCAGCTCCTCCAGCACCGCCGCCAGGTCGTCGTCGGTCGTGGCTGAAGCCAGCTTGCGATATGCCTCGAGCCGCAACCGCTCGCCGGGGATGTAGCCGTGCGGAAGGTGCGCGTCGACCGGCAGCTCGACCTTGACGTCCGGCAGCTCCTCGGACTTCTCCCCCTTGAACTCAGCGACAGCTTCCCCGACCAGCCGGACGTAGAGGTCGAAGCCGACGGCGGCGATATGACCGGACTGCTCGCCACCCAGGAGGTTGCCGGCGCCGCGGATCTCGAGGTCCTTCATCGCGACCTGCATGCCGGCGCCGAGGTCGGTGTGCTGGGCGATCGTGGCCAGCCGGTCGTGTGCCTCTTCCGTGAGCGGCTTCTCCGGCGGGTAGAGGAAGTAGGAGTAGGCGCGGTCACGACCTCGGCCGACGCGGCCACGGAGCTGGTGCAGCTGGGACAGACCGAGCAGGTCTGCCCGCTCGACAATGAGTGTGTTGGCGTTGGAGATGTCGAGACCGCTTTCCACGATCGTCGTGCAGACGAGGACGTCGAAGTCCTTCTCCCAGAACGCCATCATCACCGGCTCGAGCTGATGCTCTGTCATCTGACCGTGAGCCGTGGCCACCCGCGCCTCGGGCACCAGCTCGCGCAGATGCGCCGCCGCCCGGTCGATCGTCTCCACCCGGTTGTGGATGTAGAAGACCTGCCCCTCCCGCAGCAGCTCGCGGTGGATCGCGGCAGCGATCTGCTTCTCGTCGTAGCCGCCCACGAACGTCAGCACCGGATGGCGTTCCTCCGGCGGTGTCTGGATGACACTCATCTCGCGGATGCCGGTGATGGACATCTCGAGTGTTCGCGGGATCGGCGTAGCGGACATCGTGAGCACGTCGACGCTGGTGCGAAGGCGTTTGAGGAACTCCTTGTGCTCGACGCCGAACCGTTGCTCCTCGTCGACGACCACGAGACCGAGGTCCTTGAACACGATCGACGGCTGCAGCAGCCGGTGGGTGCCGATCACGACGTCGACGGCGCCTTCGGCCAGACCCGCCAGGATGTCGCGCTGCTCCTTGTCGGTCTGGAACCGCGACAGTGCGCGGACGGAGACCGGGAACGACGCGAACCGCTCGGCGAACGTCGCGAAGTGCTGCTGCGCCAACAACGTCGTGGGCACCAGCACGGCGACCTGCTTGCCGTCCATCACGGCCTTGAACGTCGCCCGCACGGCAATCTCTGTCTTGCCGTAGCCCACGTCACCGCAGATCACCCGGTCCATCGGGTGCGGCAGCTCCATGTCGCCCTTGACCTCGTTGATCGCCTCGAGCTGGTCAGGCGTCTCGACGTAAGGAAAGGCATCCTCGAGCTCACTCTGCCAAGGCGTGTCGGCGCCGAAGGCATGACCCGGCGCGGACATCCGGGCCGCATAGAGCCGGATGAGCTCGGCCGCGATCTCACGGACCGCCTTGCGCGCACGGCCCTTGCGCTTCTGCCAGTCTCCGCCGCCCATCTTGTCGAGCGCCGGCTGCTCGCCTCCGACGTAACGCGTGACCTGGTCGAGGGCGTCGGTCGGCACGTAGAGGCGGTCGCCGGGCTGGCCTCGCTTGGACGGCGCGTACTCGATGACGAGGTATTCGCGGGTGGCGCCCTGCACGGTGCGCTGCACGAGGTCGACGTACCGACCGACGCCGTGCTGCTCGTGCACAACCGGGTCGCCCGGCTTGAGCTGCAAAGGATCGACGGTGTTGCGCCGCCGGCTGGGCAGCCGGCGCATGTCCTTGGTAGAGCTGCGCTGCCCGGCCAGGTCGGCCTCGGTCAGCACTGCCAGTCGCAGTCGCTCGGAGAGGAAACCGGTCTGCAGGCAGGCGTTGGAGACGTGGACGACGCCGGCTGCGGGAACGACGTCCAGGACCGGCTCCAGCCGCGCGGCGACGTCCTCGCCGCGCAGCACTTCGACGAGGCGTTCGGCCGGACCGTGTCCTTCGGTCAGCAGGATCACCCGCCAGCTGTCCGTCAGCCAGCCGCGGATGTCGTCCAACGCACGCTTGGTGTCTCCGCGGTAGGCGTCGACGGGCCGGGCGGATGAGGCCAGCACGTGGTGCTCGATGTCGTCGGCGGCGGCGTCCTCGTCGGTCGTGAACGGCGTGACCGTCCACCAGGGGATGCCGAGCTCACGCGCATGCGCCCGGACGTCGGCGATCGTGCGCAGGCTGGCGGCGCCCAGGTCGATCGGAGCGCGGCCGCCGCCGGCCGCCGCGGCCCAGGACGCATCGAGGAACTCCTCGCTCGTGCGCACGAGGTCGGCCGCGCGCGTCCGGATGCGCTCGGGATCGCAGAGCACCGTGTGCGTGCGGGCCGGAAGCTCGTCCAGGAGAAGCGTCAGCCGCCCGACGAGAGCAGGCGCGAGCGACTCCATGCCGTCGACGGCGATGCCCTGCGCCAGCTTGTCGAGCATGTCGGCGAGCTCGGGATGGCTGCGGGAAAGGTCGGCGGCACGGCTACGCACCTCTTCCGTGAGCAGCATCTCGCGGCACGGCGGCGCCCACAGACCGTGCTCGGCGACCTCGAGGCTGCGCTGGTCGGCGACCTTGAACCAGCGCACCTCCTCGACCGTGTCACCCCAGAACTCGACGCGCACCGGGTGTTCCTCGGTGGGCGGGAAGACGTCGAGGATGCCGCCGCGCACGGCGAACTCGCCGCGCCTTTCCACCATGTCGACGCGGCTGTAGGCGATGTCGGCCAGCCGTCGTACGACGTCGTCGAAGTCGGCGTCGGCACCGGGTCGCAGGGCTACCGGCTCGAGATCGCCGAGGTCCGGCACCTGGGGTTGCAGCAGGCTGCGGACCGGGGCCACGACGACACGGACGCGGTCGGTCGCAGGATCTGACGGGTCCGGGTGACGCAGCCGCCGCAGCACTGCAAGCCGTCGCCCGACGGTGTCGGCGCGGGGGGACAAGCGCTCGTGCGGCAGCGTCTCCCAGGCCGGGTAGTCCACGACGGAGTGAGCCGGCAGCAGCGACTCGAGGGCGGCGACGAGGTCCTCGGCCTCGCGAGTCGTCGCCGTGACGGCGAGAACAGGCCGATCCGCTTTGGTCGCCAGAGCAGCGACGAGGAAAGGCTGCACACCGGGGGGACCGGACAGATCGAAGGAGTCGGCGCCGACACTCGCCAAGGCCTGCTCGAGGGCAGGGTCGGTGACGACGACATCGAGCAGACCGGCGACGTTCAT
>JAVEEE010000256.1 GCA_030840615.1 Frankiaceae bacterium
GGCGAGCGCGATCAGCAGCCCGGCGAGGAAGCCGAACACGTGAGCGAGGTAAGCGACCCCGGCGCCGTCGGCGACCGTGCTGCCGCTGGAGTAGAGCCACTGCAGCAGGAACCAACCACCGAGCACAAGCCACGCAGGCAGCTTGAGGGGGAAGAAGATGATCCCCAGGGGGATGAGGCTCGTGACCCGGGCGCGCGGAAACAGGACGAGATAGGCGCCGAGCACGCCGGCGATCGCGCCGGACGCACCTACCAGCGTTGCTCGCGAATTCGGGTCACCGAAGGCGAAACCATACGTCGCGACGTAGCCGCAGAAGATGTAGAACGCGAGGAACGTGAAGCGGCCCATCCGGTCCTCGACGTTGTTGCCGAACACCCACAGGAACAGCATGTTGCCGAGAATGTGCAGCCAGCCACCGTGCAGGAACATCGCGAACAGCACGGAGAGATACGGCTTCTTGTTCTTGTCGTCGATGGGCGGGCAGGTGGCGATCCCCGTGTTGGTCTGGATGCGGTACTGATGTGGAGGCAGCGGCTTGTCGTGGACGATCTCGCGCGGAATAGCGGCGTACTTGTCGAAATAGGCTTGCTGCTCACACACCTGCGACACCGACTGGCCGCCGAAGCCGATGTGTGACACGACCGGCTCGGTGAAGAAGACCGCGAAGTTGATGACGATCAGCAGGTAGGTGATGATCGGCGTGCGCCGCACCGGGTTGTCGTCATGGATCGGGATGACCACGGGAGCAGTCTGCCCGACCGCTCGATGTCAGCCAACGACGCTGCCCTCCCAGCTCGGCTACTGGTACTCAACGACCTTGGGCGGCGGCCGCAGCCGCAGCACCTCTCGAGGAGACATCATCGGGGTGTCGTAGTCGTAGAAGAGCTTGAACCCGAGCGGGAAGCGGTCGTCGCGTGCGAACTCCTCGTACTTGGAGACCTTGGCCGACTTGCTGCCGAACCCGTCGACGTTGAATACCAGCGCGAGCCGCGAACGTGACCGCACGTCCTCCTTGTGCCGGACCATGTCTTCGGTGAACTGGTGCACGAGCAGCGGCTTCTGTGGCAGCAGCTCGCGACGCGACAGGCGGTTGAGCCAGTGCGAGACGTGGTTGATCTGTCGCGCGGTCGTGTGCCCGATCTGCTCCAGCGGCTTCTGGTCGCCGTAGAGCTTCCACTCCGGGTCGAGGGCGAGACCGACGTAAGGCTTGCGCAGCCACCGTTCCAGCGTCTTCGCGTCGTGGATGAACCTGCCCCGCCCCGGCTGGATGTCGAGGATCAACATCGCGCCGTGCCGCTTGGCGGCGCGCGAGTAGTGACGGATGGTCTTGTTCTTGATGCGGCTGGAGTAGTTGCCCTGGTTGCCTCGGCTGCTGGTGGCGAGGTAGGTGATGAGCTCGTAGGCCGGCAGCACGGTGGCCGGAGCTCGCCGGTAGGGCTTGGCCTGCCGGCGGAGCTTGGGCCAGACCTCCTCGGGGCTGCCGGTGCCGAGGACGCCGAGCCCGGGAGCGCCGGCTGCTCCGTAGAACGCCACCAGCCGATGACCGGGGAACAGCGTGCGAGTCCCGTCCGGAAGGGTCGACGTCGGCGGCGGCGGGGTCGGGGACGGGGACGGGGACGGGCTCGGGCTCTCGGTGGGTGTCAGGACGAGCGTCGCCGCGCGTGCCCCCGGCTCCCCGGCATGACAGCCGGTCGCCGCCAACAGCACGACCGTCGCCGCGGTCGCGAACCGAACCCCCGTCATCAGTGCTGTCCGCTCCTCAGATGCCGAGGTCTTCCAACATCTCGGTGACCAACGCCGCGATGGGCGAGCGCTCCGAACGCGTCAACGTGACGTGGGCAAAGAGCGGGTGTCCCTTGAGGGCCTCGATGACGGCGGCGACCCCATCGTGGCGACCCACCCGGAGGTTGTCCCGCTGCGCGACGTCATGGGTGAGTACGACGCGGGAGTTCTGCCCGACCCGGGACAGCACCGTGAGCAGCACACCGCGCTCCAACGACTGTGCTTCGTCGACGATGACGAACGCGTCGTGCAGGCTGCGACCACGAATGTGCGTCAGCGGCAGCACCTCGAGCAGCTCACGGTCGAGCACCTCGTCGATGACGGCCGGCGACACCAGCGCGCCCAACGTGTCGTAGACGGCCTGCCCCCAGGGGGACATCTTCTCCGCCTCGGTGCCGGGCAGGTAGCCGAGGTCCTGTCCGCCGACGGCGTAGAGCGGCCGGAAGACCATGACCTTGCGATGTTGTCGTCGCTCGAGCACGGCCTCCAGTCCGGCACACAGTGCAAGCGCCGACTTGCCGGTGCCGGCACGTCCACCGAGGGAGACGATGCCGACGTCGGCGTCGAGCAACAGGTCGAGCGCGATGCGTTGCTCGGCACTGCGGCCGTGTACGCCGAAGGCCTCTCGGTCACCACGCACCAGCCGAACCTGCTTGTCCGCGGTCACCCGGCCGAGCGCGCTACCGCGTTCGGAGAGCAAGACCAAACCGGTGTGGCACGGCAGCTCGGCTGCCCGCTCGAGGTAGAGCGTCTCGTCGGCGTAGAGCGCGTCGATGTCGCTGCCCGCCACCTCGATCTCGGCCATTCCGGTCCAGCCGGACTCCACCTGTTCGGCGAGGTACTCCTGCGCCTGCAGCCCGATGCTCGCAGCCTTGATGCGCAGCGGCATGTCCTTGCTGACGAGGACGACGTCGGCACCCTCCGCGGCGAGGTTGCGCGCGACGGCGAGCAGCCGGCTGTCGTTGTCACCGAGCCGGTAGCCCTGCGGCAGGATCGCGGGGTCCGAGTGGTTGAGCTCGACTCGCACGCTCCCGCCGTGGTCGTTGACCGGCAGCGGGACGTCGAGCCGGCCGTGCTCGAGCCGTAGCTCGTCGAGCAGGCGCAGGCTTTGACGTGCGAACCAGCCGAGCTCCGGATGGTTGCGCTTCGCCTCGAGCTCGGTGATGACGACGATCGGCAGCACGACATCGTGCTCGTCGAATCGGGCAATCGCCGCAGGATCGGCGAGCAGGACACTGGTGTCGAGAACAAATGTTCGTCGTGCGGCTTTGCGCTTTCGAACCCGGGTGGTGGTCGGCTGGCCGGTTTGCGGGATCGGGGTCAAGTGCGCCTCCTGAGAGGGGGCGGCCAGGGTTCTGTCCGCCGAGTCCGACGGTACGGCGCGAAAACGGGTCCAGCCCGACGACACGCTCAGACGAACGGATGATCGCTGCGGGCTGTCCGGCCCCTCCACGGTCGCCGGCCGCGGCGTCATGCTGGCGGTGTGCGTCCCGCCCCGGTTCTTGCCGCTCTCGCGTTGGCCCTCGTCAGCTGTGGCGGCAGCAGTCCGGGGGCCAGCAGCGACCCTGTCCCGACGTCGAGCGCGCCGACGCCGGCGCCGACCTTCTCCCGGCACGGCGGGCTCGTCGGCGCGATCGACGCAGCGCGAGTGACAGCCGTGTGCACCAACGTGGGTCTCGCCGACACGGCCGCGACGGCAGGACTCACCGAGGCCGAGGGCCAGGCACTCGACGCCGCCATCGAGGTGCTTCGCCAAGCAGCGGCAGGACCCGCGGCGGACGCGCTCGCCACCCGCTGGGCCGGCGTGCGCGAACGGTCCGGCGACGCAGCAGCAATCCGATCGATGCAGACGTGGTGCGACGCGAACGGTGGTTGAGTCCTGCGCCGTACCGGCGCCGGTCGCTAGGCGCCGTACCGGCGTTGGCGCTGGGCGTAGGAGCGCAGCGCCCGCAGGAAGTCGATGCGCCGAAAGTCCGGCCACAGCGCATCGCAGAAGTAGTACTCGGAGTGCGCGCTCTGCCACAACAAGAACCCGCCGAGCCGCTGCTCACCGCTGGTACGTATGACGAGGTCGGGATCGGGCTGACCACGGGTGTAGAGGTGCTCGGCGATGTGCTCGGCGTCGAGCAGGGTCGCCACCTCTTCCAGCGACGCACCCCTCTCGGCATGCTCCTGCAGCAGGCCGCGCACGGCGTCGGCGATCTCCCGCCGCCCGCCGTAGCCGATGGCGACGTTGACGAGAAGCCCTGGCCGGTCGCGGGTCGTCTCCGCGGCTTCCTTCAGCACCGCGACGGTGGAGTCCGGCAGCAGGTCGAGGGATCCCACCGGGTTGACTCGCCACGGCAGCCCGGGTGCGGCGAGGTCGCGCACGGTGTCCTCGATGATGCCGAGCAGCGGCACCAGCTCGTCGGGTGAGCGGCTGAGGTTGTCGCTCGACAGCAGCCACAGCGTCACGACCTCGACGTGCGCCTCCTCGCACCAGCCGAGCAGGTCGGTGATGTGGTCGGCGCCGGCTTGGTGACCGTGGCTGACGTCGCGCGCTGCGGCACGGGCCCACCGCCGGTTGCCGTCGAGGATGACGCCCACATGGCGCGGCCGGGGCCCGTCCGGAAGGTTGCGGGCCAGCCGGCGCTCGTAGACGCCGTAGATCAAGCTGCGCACGCTCACCGTGTCTGCCTCTCCCTCGCGATGCAGGTTATCGGCAGGCGTCGGCGAACCATACCCACGTCGCGGGAGTCGATCTCACGAGATGTCCGAACTGTCGCAAGGGGGACCTCATGGCTCGCACACGCTTCCGTCGTTGGGGCTGGCTGCTGATCGTGGCGGTCCTCTCCGCCGGCATCCTGGTCGCGAACGGCGCCGGGCGCGGCCCGGGACATGTTGCAGAAGCAGCCAACGACCCGACCGACGACGCCGTCACGGTCACCGGCGTGGGTGCCGCCGACGGAGTCCCCGACACGTTGACTGTCGACTTCAGCGTCAGCGTCCGGCGTAGCACCGTCCAGTCCGCACTGGATGCGCAGTCGCGCTACACCCGCCGGGTGCTGTCTGCGCTGCACGACGCGGGTGTCGCCGACAAGCAGGTACGTACGACGGACCTCGAGCTCTTCCGTTTCCGCAACCGGCACACCCACACCTCGGGCTACTTCGCGAGCGAGTCCGTGGAGGCGCGCCTCACCCCGCTGACGCACGCCGGCCGCACGATCGCGGCCGTCGCGGCCTCGTCCAGCCACGTCGATGTCGGCCAGCTGCGCTTCGACATCGCGAACGACACCGACCTGGTCAAGCAGGCACGCGACAACGCGTGGGCGGATGCCAAGGCGCGGGCGGAGCAGTACGCGACGTTGTCCGGGCGCTCCCTCGGCCGAGTGGAGCACGTGACGGAGACGGTGCGGACCGTGCCCGTGGAGGACTTCTTCGGCGGAGCCGCCGCGGGCAGTGTCGGCACCGGCACGCCGAGCGTGCCGCTGCGGGGCGGGCAGCAGACGCTGACCGTGCGGGTCAACGTCGTGTGGGCTCTGACGTGACCCCGGGACAGATCTAACCCAGCCGCTGCAGCAACCGCGCGAGCTCATCGCGAAGCTCGTCGGGCAGGTGACTGCCGAACCTTTCGTAGTCCGGCATGATCTTGGCTGCCTCGTCGCGCCAGGCCGCGTTGTCGACGGTGAGAAGCAGGTCGAGCTGGTCGTCGGTGAGGTCGAGCCCGGAGACGTCGAGCGAGGACTTTGTCGGGACGTTGCCGATCGCGGTCTCCGTGGCCTCGGCCGTGCCGTTGAGTCGCCCGACGATCCACTTGAGGACCCGGCTGTTGTCGCCGAAGCCAGGCCACACGAACTTGCCCTTGGCGTCCTTGCGGAACCAGTTGACGTAGTAGATCCGCGGCAGCTTGGCTGCGTCGGCCTGGTTGCCCATCGCGAGCCAGTGGCCGAAGTAGTCGCCCATGTTGTAGCCGCAGAACGGCAGCATCGCGAACGGATCACGGCGTAGTTCGCCGACCTTGTTCTCCGCCGCTGCGGTGCCTTCAGACGCGACGTTGGATGCGAGGAACACACCATGCGTCCAGTCGAACGACTCGGTGACCAGCGGCACGTTGGTGGCGCGACGACCGCCGAAAAGGATCGCGGAGATCGGCACGCCCGTCGGGTCCTCCCACTCGGGAGCGATCGTCGGGCACTGCGACGCGGGCGCAGTGAAGCGCGCGTTGGGGTGCGCGGCCGGCTCGGACGACGCGGGCGTCCAGTCCCGGCCCTTCCAGTCGGTGAGGTGCGCGGGTGGGGTGTCGGTGAGGCCCTCCCACCACACGTCGCCGTCGTCGGTCAACGCGACGTTGGTGAAGATGCAGTTGGCGTAGAGAGTGTCGATCGCGTTCTTGTTCGTCGACTCACCGGTGCCGGGCGCGACGCCGAAGAACCCGGCCTCCGGGTTGATCGCATAGAGCCGGCCGTCGTCGCCGAAGCGCATCCAGCAGATGTCGTCGCCGACGGTCTCGGCCTTCCAGCCGGCGATCGTCGGCTGCAGCATCGCCAGGTTGGTCTTGCCGCACGCCGACGGGAACCCGCCGGTGATGTAGCGCACCTCGCCCTCAGGTGAGGTCAGCTTCAAGATCAGCATGTGCTCGGCGAACCAGCCCTCGTCACGCGCCATCACCGAGGCGATGCGCAACGCGTAACACTTCTTGCCGAGCAGCGCGTTGCCGCCGTAACCCGACCCGAACGACCAGATCTCACGCGTCTCCGGGTAGTGGACGATGTATTTCGTGTCGTTGCAGGGCCAGGGGACATCATGCTGGCCCGGCTCGAGGGGTGCACCGACCGAATGCACGGCGGGCACGAAGAAGCCGTCGGTGCCCATGGCGTCGAGTGCTGCCTTGCCCATGCGCGTCATGATCTTCATGGAGATCACGACGTAGGGCGAGTCGGTGATCTCGACCCCGAGAGCCGAGATCTTCGATCCGAGCGGACCCATGCAGAACGGGACGACGTACATCGTGCGGCCGCGCATGCAGCCGTCGAACAGTCCGTTCAGGGTCGCGCGCATCTCCGCGGGCGCTGCCCAGTTGTTGGTCGGGCCGGCGTCCTCTTCACGTTCTGAACAGATGAAGGTGCGGCTCTCGACGCGAGCCACATCGGACGGGTCACTCTTCGCGTAGAACGAGTTGGGCCGCTTCTCCGGGTTGAGCTTGAGCAAAGTCCCTGCGTCGACCAGCTCCGTGGTCAGCCGGTCCCACTCCTCCTCGGAGCCGTCGCACCACTGCACCCGGTCCGGCTGCGTGAGCGCCGCGACATCCCGCACCCAGGCGACCAGCTTGGCGTGGCGAGTGGGCGCCTGATCCAACCCGGGGATGGTCGAGGCGGTCATCTACGCGGCTCCTCGTACGTCGGCGAAGAAGGGTACGGCGGCGAAGAAGGGTACGGCGCCGCCCCTGGCCGGCTATCACAGCAGGTGGTCGGGGGGACGGCGCTTGTGAAAACTATAACAAGCGGTCACCTTCCCGCGACCCCTGCGCCGAACCCCCCACCGGCTAGGCCGACGCCGCCTCCGGACCCGCGTCGCGCACCCGCTGGACGCTCTCCATGGCCGTGCGCAGCTCACGCAGCCAGTCGTCCGTGTGCCGGCCCACCAGACGCACGCACCAGGCCAGCGCGTCGGACCGCGACCGCGCGACGCCGGAGTCCACGAGGGTGTCGAGGACCAGCCGCTCCGGCTGCCGCAACCGGGTCATCACCGGCACGGACAGCGTCGTGAACACCACCGTGCTGTCGCCGCAGCGCGCACCCCAGGCGATCTTGCGCCCGAACCGGTGCTCGGCCTCGCGGGCGATCCGGATGCGTTGCTCGCGGGTGTCCTCGCGGAAGCGCGCGATCCGCCCTTGCTCGGCTCCGTTCTGGTCCCGCTCGCTCTGGTCCGGCTCGCTCTGTTCCGGCGCGACCGGGGCCAGCCGCCCGACGATCAACACCTCGTCCCGGTCGACCGTGATCTGCGGCGCCTCGACGAACCAGTCGTCGGGCAAGCGGCCGGCCAGCCAGCCACTGACGCTCTCGGACATGTCTTCACCCTTCCTCGGCTGCAGGTTCAGTGATTACATGATTACGCCGTTGCAGCAGGGCGTCCAGCCGTGTTCGCCGTCAGCGGAAGCGGCGGACCCCGAGCCGATCGGCGAGCGCGGCAACGTCCGTCGTCGGGGCGTCGCAGACGAAGCTCCGACAGACGTAGACGGCGCCGGGCGGGCGGCCGGCGAGCAGCGGCGAGTCACCCCCGGTCACGACTACCGCTCCCGGCGACGTGGTCAGGCGGGCCACCGGCGCGAGGGCCGGAGCCTCGACCACAGCGATCTCCAGCGGCCCGGCCAACAGCGCCTCCCCCACCGCTGCGGACCATCCCGCGAACCGCGGGAACCGCCCGATGACGGGACTCACCACACCGACGGCCCGATCCGCCGCGTCGCGATGCGCGCTGCTCCCGCTGAGTGCGGCGTAGGTCAGCAACGCCCCGGCCAGTGCCGCAGCGCCGGACGGCGTGGCGTTGTCGGTCGGGTCCTGGGGTCGGCGGACCAGCCGCTCGGCGTCGTCCGCGGTGTCGAAGAAGCCGGCGTCACCGTCGGCGAAGTGACCGACCGCGACGTCGAGGAGCTGACCGGCGACCTCGAGCCACCGCCGGTCGCCGTCGATCTGGTGCAGCGTGAGGAGCCCCTCGGCGACGTCGCCGTAGTCCTCCAGCACACCGGCCGGCTCGCCCGCGACGCCGTCCCGCGACACCCGGCGCAGCCGTCCGTTGACCAGGTGCACACGCACGAGCAGCTCGGCGCACCTGACCGCGGCCTCGACGAGATGCGGCCGGTCGAGCAGTGCGCCGCACTCGGCCAGCGCCGCCACCGCCAGACCGTTCCAAGCCGCGACAACCTTGTCGTCCCGCGCAGGTGGGACCCGCGTCGAACGCAGGGCGAGCAACCGCGCCCGCTCGCCGGCGTAGACGTCCGGGTCCTCGGGATCCGTCAACAGCTGCAGCACGGAACGACCGTGCTCGAACGTTCCTTCCTCCGTGACGGAGAACAGCGTCGCCGCGACCGGGCCGACCTCGCTCGGGGTGAAGACGTAGAACTTCCCTTCCTCGCCCTCGCTGTCGGCGTCGAGTGCTGACGCGAACCCGCCCTCCGTGGTGCGCAGGTCGGCGAGCAACCAGTCGCAGGTCTCCAGCGCGATGCGACGTGCGAGCGGAGACCCGGTCGCCCGCCACCAGTGCAGATAGATGCGGGCGAGCAGCGCGTTGTCGTAAAGCATCTTTTCGAAGTGCGGCACGACCCAGAGCGCGTCGGTGGAGTAGCGCGCGAAGCCGCCGGCGAGCTGGTCGTAGATGCCGCCCCGCGCCATCCGCTCACATGTCTTCTCGACCATCGCGAGACTGCGCGGGTCACCGGTCCGCGCATGGTGGCGGAGCAGGAACTCGAGCACCATCGACGCTGGGAACTTCGGCGCTCCGCCGAACCCTCCCCAGGCATCGTCGTGGTCGGTGCCGAGCCGGCCGGCCGCATCGTCGAGCAGCTGTGCGGTCACGGCGCCGGGCGGCGCGGAAGGCGGTGCGGTGTGCTCGGACAGCTGCCGGACGACGTCGGCGCCGGCGGACTCGAGCTCCTCGCGGCGCTTGGACCATGCATCTGCCACCGACGCGCACACGCGCAGGAACGACGGCATCCCCGGCCGGTCGATCGGCGGGAAGTAGGTACCGCAGAAGAACGGTTCGGCGGTCGGCGTGAGGAAGCAGGTCATCGGCCAGCCGCCGTGCCCCGTCATCGCCTGAGTGGCCTCCATGTAGACGGCGTCGACGTCCGGCCGTTCCTCCCGGTCGACCTTGATGGAGACGAAGTGCTCGTTGACGTAGGCAGCGACCTGCGCATCGTCGAAGGACTCGTGCGCCATGACGTGACACCAGTGGCACGCGGCGTAACCCACCGAGAGCAGCACCGGCACGCCGCGTCGCCGAGCCTCCGCGAACGCCTCCTCACCCCACTGCCACCAGTCGACAGGGTTGTCCTTGTGCTGCAGCAGGTAGGGGCTCGTCGCGGCGGCCAGGCGGTTGGGCACGGCCGCCAGCATGGCATCGTGGCACGCATGCGCCGCATGCTCACCTGCGCCGCGGCGTGCGTCGTCGCGGTTGTCTGCACCGCTGCGGCGCAACCTGCCGCCCCGCTCGCCGACGGTCCCCCGACCGGGCACCTGCACGCCCGCAGCGTGTTGCCACCAGGTGAGAGCGGCTTCTACTCGACCTCGGCGCAGGCGCAGTACGAGGCCGACGGTGACGCCTCAGACTTCGGACCACACGTCGACGACCAGCGCGCGATGTATTGGTCGTTGCACAGCAAGTCGGCGGACTTCCAGCCCGTGCAGGGCACGCCGGTCGAGCCCGCCGCTGGTGTGCGCATCTACCGCGACTCTCACGGCATCCCGCTGGTCTACGGCGACACCGCCCACGACGTGTGGTTCGGTGCCGGATACGCCGCGGCGACCGACCGGCTCTTCGAGATCGACGCCATCCGTCGTACGGCGCGTGGAACGCTGGCGGAGCTGACCGGTCCGTCGAGCGTCCCCGCCGACCTGCAGGAACGCACACTCACCTACACGACGGCCGAGTACGACCGCATGCTGGCACAGCTGTCACCGGCCGGCCGGGCCGCCGTGACGGGCTACGCAGCCGGCGTCGAGGCGCGCATCAACGAGGTGCAGGCGGACTCCAGCCTCCTGCCGGCGGAATACACCGTCCTGTCGACCACACCGGCGGACTGGACCGTCGAGGACACGTTGGCTGCCGGCGTCTACATCACCCGCTTCGTCGCGTCGCAAGGCGGGCTTGAGATGGCCAACGTCGCGACCCTTCGCGAGCTGGAGCACCACTACGGCCGGGTGCGCGGTCGGCGTGCCTTCCAGACGCTGTTCCCGGACGACGACCCCAAAGCGGTGACGACGGTGACCGGTGCGCGGTTCTCCAACGTGCCACGGGGCGACCGGTCGGCAGCGGACCGGCGCCATGCCTTCCATCGGGCGGCGCGCTACGCCGAGACGATCCCGCTGGCCCTCACCAACGGACCCGGCACCGGCGCCGCACCACAACCGACGGTGCCGGTGTCCACCGATGTGCAACCGCCGGCGGCAGCAGCACGCGCCGCGGATGTGGTTGCGCGGATCGAGTCATGGCGCCGTTCGCTGCACGGCGGCTCGTTCGCGTGGGCCGTCAGCGGACGGCACACCGCCTCCGGGCACGCGATGCTGTCGTCGAACCCGCAGCTCGACTACTCCTACCCGTCGTTGCTCTGGGAGCTGGAGGTGCATGGCGGCGGCTACGACGCCCGCGGCGTCGGCGTCCCCGGGATCCCGACCGTCGGCATCGGTCACACGGCCGACGTCGCGTGGGGGCTGACGACCGGCTACTCGAAGACGATCGACAGCTTCATCGAGACGACGAGGCCCAACCCGGCGGCCGGCGGTCCGCCGCAGTACCTGCACGGCGGCCGGTGGCACGACGAGTCGTGCCGCACCGAGACCGTGCACTACCGCGAGGCGGTCAACGGTGTCCCGGTCGGGCCACCGTCGTTCTCCAAGGACTACCGCGTCTGCCGCACCGAGCACGGACCTGTCGTGGCGACGAGTGGCCGACACGCGCGCAGCGTCGACTACGCGCAGTGGAAGCACGACATCGACACCGTCGAGGGCATCCTCATGTGGAACCGTGCGCACTCGCTTGCCGATGTGGCGGCGGGTGTGCGGCATGTGGCGTGGAACGAGAACATCGTCGCCGCTGACTCCCGCGGGCACATCGGTTTCTGGCATCCCGGGCGCTACTTCCGTCGGCCGGCCGGTGTCGACCAGCGCTTCCCCCTCGACGGCCGTGGTGCGGCCGACCCGAACGGCTTCCTGCCTCCACGCCGCATGCCGCACGTCGTCGACCCGGCCAGCGGCTACGTCGCCAACTGGAACACCAAGCCGGCGGCAGGCTGGGTCGACGGCGACCTGTCCGGCAGCAACACGCGTCCCGGCGGTCCGGCCAACCGCGTCACCGTCATCCGCTCGCAGTTGCGGTCGGCCCGCGGTCTGCGGCAACCCGACACCATGCGCATCGACAGCCGCATCGGCGAGGCGGACATGCGGGCGCAGTCTTACCTGCCCGCGCTGTTGCGCCTCCGCATGGTCGGCGGCCTCCCGGCCAGGCAGCGCCGGGCGCTGCGCATCCTTGCGCGCTGGGACGGTCGCGCCTACGCGCCGGGCGCGCCCGGCGGCTCATCGCCGCAAGGCACTGCTGCGGGCGACGTCACCGACGGCCCGGCAGCAACGCTGTTCCTGGCACTGCGCAACCACATCAAGAGCCGGCTGTTCCGCTCTCTGCCCGCCGCGGTGCTCGCCCGGCTCGACACGATCCCGACCGAAGGTCATCAGTACGACGTCACGCCGCTGGACAACCTCACGTTGCGCGTGATCCGTCCGGGTTGGGCGGGTCTCCCGCCGCCGACCGTGATCACCGGACCGCGGTCGCCGCAGCGCGTGCTGCGCAATGCGCTGGCGGCGACGTTGGCTGCTTTGAAGGCGAAGTACGGCGCGCACCCGTCCCGCTGGCACCGGTCACATGCGATCAGTCATTTGGAGTCGCTGACCGGCGTGATCGGGCCGGCGGCCGTCGAACCCTTCCAGGATCGGGGGTCGTGGGTGCAGCAGGTCGCGTTCACTCGCGGCCGTCGCCGCTGAGGAGACCGGCTGCTCGGGAGAGACTGGACAACGTGCGCCCCCTGGTCGTCTCTCGCAAGCTCGTCGTGCCGGCGAACGAGCTGCGCTGGCGGTTCTCCCGGTCCGGCGGCCCCGGGGGTCAGTCCGTCAACACCAGCGACAGCCGCGTAGCACTCAGCGTCGACGTTGCGAGATCAGCGGCGTTCTCCCCGTTGTTGCGCGAACGTGCGCTGGCGCGGCTCGGTGATCGGCTCGTCGACGGCGTCCTCACGGTCACGGCGAGCGAGCACCGCTCGCAGCTGCGCAACCGCGAGGCGGCATTGTCGCGGATGGCCGAGGAGCTGCGGACCTCGATCGCAGCACCCGCGGCGGCGCGGCGGCGGACAAAGCCGAGTCGCGCGGCGAGGGAACGCCGGCTCGCGGACAAGCGGCGGCGCGGCGACGTGAAGCGGCTGCGCGGCTCGGTCGACGACTGATCAGTCGCGCTCGGGATCGTCCGGCGGTGGGTCGTCGAACGATGCAGGCACCTTGCGCATGTGCTTGAGCATGGAGCGAAACAGGAACACTGCCGCGATGACGAGAGCGAGCACGACCAGGAAACCCATGACGCCCGCGGTCGGGCCGCTCAACGCGAGGAGTGTCACGTGTGCGCCTCACGGTCGTGCAGGTCACGAATGCCGGCGAACAGGTCGTCCTCCGGTAGCACCGTCTCCACCTTGCTCTGGGCAAGCTCGTAGTCCTCGGTCGGCCAGGCCCGCTGCTGCATCTCGAGCGGACAGGCGAACCAGAACGTCGTCGGGTCGACCTGTGTCTCGTGCGCGAGCAGCACCTGGTCGCGCACGTCGAAGAACTCCGCGCACGGCACCTGAGTGGTGACGCGCTTGAAGTGGTCTTCGGCTTCCTCCCACTGCTCGAGGCGCTCGGCGTAGGGCGACTCCATCCCGGCTGCGACCATCGCGTCGTTGAGCGCCTGAAACCTCGG
>JAVEEE010000060.1 GCA_030840615.1 Frankiaceae bacterium
GCACACGTTCCTGGGCTTCATGCACTGGATCAAGGACGCGCCGCAAGGCTCGCCCGGCCTGCTCGGCAAGGGTGGCGCGATCGCCGGCGGGTTGCCGTTCACCCGGGTCGATCTGCACTGGATGTACAACACGCTCTACACGATCCCGTTCGTCCTCGCGCTCATCTACCAGCTACGGCGTACCTACGACGAAGCGTTGGAGATGGCGTTCCCCGACGCTCCGAAGTCAGAGCTGGTCGAGACCGGCAAGCATCTGGAGACGATCCGCTTCGCGCGCGGTCAGACGATCTTGGCTCCCGGTGAGGACGTCGAACGGCTCTACATCATCAGCGAGGGTGAAGCCGAGGTCTACACGCACGACGAAAAGGGCAACGTGGTCGAAGTCGCGAGGCTCCATCGTGGGCAATACATCGGTGACATCGGCCTGCTCGTCCGCAATGTCGCGCACACCAAGACCGTGCGCGCCGTCACCGACGTGTCGACGCTGGCGATGGACGAGTCGACGTTCCGTCACCTGATGGCGGCGTCCCAGCTCACGCGCGACGAGATGTTGGCGCTCGCAGGTGCGCACCTGGCACCGGCGGCAAAGACCCCGAAGTCGGCAGCGAGGCGCGCGAGTCGCCCGGCGGCCAAGACCAGCGCGGCGGCGAAGAAGACCGCGCCGGCCAAGAAGGCCGCGACGGTGCGGAAGCCCACCGTCCCGGAAGCCCGAAAGCCTGCGACGAAGAAGACCGCAGCAAAGACAGGGGCGTCGAAGTCATGACGGTGCTGGCCGGGTTCTACAAGGACCCGCTCCCGGGGTTCATCTTCACCGCGATCGTCATGACCATCCTCATTAGCTGGGTCGGGTGGATCTACTACGTGAACTTCGGCTCGAAGGCGGCGAAGCAGCGCAACGCCGAGCAGAAGGCGGCCGACGCGCGCGCCCGGATGCCCACCCCGTAGCCCCGCGCCCGTCTGACAGGTCGGAGGGGTTATTGGCGGAGGACGGCGAGCACGGGGTAGTGGTCGCTCGCGGCCGTCACGCCCTCGACGTCGTCCACGACGCGGCACTCGACGACCTCGACGCGCCGGTCGGCGAAGATGCCGTCGATCCGCTTGCGCCGGTTGTGGGTGCTGAAGGTGTCACCCTCCCCGGACGGGGCCACGGCGTAGGCGTCCTGCCACTGCTCGGACAGTGCCTGCCAGACCGCACCCTTGGGTCCTTCGTTGACGTCGCCCGCCACGACCAACGGCGAGGAGTCGCTCCCGACGGCGGCCCGGAACGCAGGGAGGTGCCGCTGCCGTTCGTCGCGGTCGAGTGAGAAGTGGATCGACGCGACCCGCCAGCGTGCACCGTGCAGCTCCACGTCGGCCGTGCACACCGCGCGCTGATGCAGGCGCGGCGACTTCGGCAGCAAGGTGAACGACGTGCCGACCACTGTCGTCGCCAGCGTCGTCATCAGCATGAGGCCGCCCGGTCGGTCGGCGGTCGCGACGAGCAAAGCGGACCGGCGGGCAAGCTCGGCGCGCTTCGACCGCCACCGCAGAAACCGTGGCGCCTCCTGCACGGCGACGACGTCCGGCGCGCACGCGCGGATCACATCGCTGACGGCCCAGGCGTCGTCGCGCAGCGACCGGACGTTGTAGGACAGCAGCCGCAGCTCAGCCATCGGTCGCCACGATCGTCGTGCCCGCAGTCCCGAACACGGCCTCCTCGGCGGCAGGCAGCGAGGCGATGACCGCCCGAGGCCCGCCGGCGGACACGAAGTCGATGCACGCCTCGATCTTCGGCCCCATGGATCCTTCCGGGAACTCCCCGGCCGCCAGCAGCGACCGCGCCTCGTCGACCGCGAGCCGCGTCAGCGGGCGCGCCTGCGACGTCCCGTAGCCGACCTGCACCCGCTCGACCGCCGTGAGGATCAACAACAGGTCGGCGTGCACGAGCGTCGCCAGCCGCGCCGCCGTCAGGTCCTTGTCGACGACGGCTTCGACACCGCGCAGCTCCTTGCGGTGCTCCACGACCGGTACGCCGCCGCCGCCCGCAGCCACCACCACGTGCCCGGCCTCGATCACCTGCAACAGCGGTGCCTCCTCGACGAAGCGCAGCGGCTTCGGTGACGGCACGACCCGCCGCCACTTCTTGTCCGGCATGATCTTGAATACATGCCCTGTCTCGTGCGCGATGCGCTGCGCGTCCGGCCGCGGGTAGGACGGACCGACCGGCTTCGTCGGTCGGCGGAACGCCGGGTCGCGACCGTTGACGATCACCTGGGTGAGCAGGCACAACGCGCGCGTCGACAGGCCGCGCCGGCGCAGCGCGCTGTCGATCGCCTGCACCAGCAGGTAGCCGACCTGGCCTTGGCTCTCGGCGCCGCAGACGTCCATCGGCATCGGCGGGACGTGCTCCGCGGCGTACTCCTGCTGGAGCAGGATCCGGCCGACCTGCGGGCCGTTGCCGTGCGAGATGACGAGCCCGACACCGCGCTCGACGAGGCCGGCGAGGCATTCGCTCGTCGTCCGCAAGGAGGCGCGCATCTCCTCCGCCGAGCCGCTGCCACCCGGCGGGCTGATCGCGTTGCCACCGAGCGCGACGACCGCACGCAAAGGTGCGTCCGACATCAAGGGGTCCGAGCGAGGTCCGCCGCGCCGATGAGCCCGGCCTCGCTGCCGAGGCGCGCGGCGACGAGATCGGCCAGCGGCCGGTGTCCGCGCCCGGTCAGCGCCGCGGCGTAGGTGTCGCGCGCGGGACCGAGCAGCAGGTCGCCCGCGTCGGAGACGCCGCCGCCGATCACGAAGCGGCCCGGGTCGAGGATCGCGGCGAGGTCGGCGACACCCTGGCCGAGCCAGCGGCCGATCTCCTGGAAGCAGTCGATCGCCGCCGGGTCGCCTTCCTGCGCAGCGCGGGCGACGACGGGCCCGTCGATCGACTCGACGTCGCCGGCGAGCTCGCGCAGCCGCTTGCCGTCGTCCGGTCGTTCGGTGGCGATCTCGCGGGCGGCGCGCACCAGCGCGGTGCCGCTGCAGTACTGCTCCCAGCAGCCGTAGTTGCCGCAGCCGCACTGGCGACCCCCGGGTACGACGCGCACGTGCCCGGGCTCCCCCGCGATGCCGAACCGGCCGCGGTAGAGCGAGCCGTCGAGGATCAGCCCGGCGCCGATGCCGGTGCCGATCGTGAGGACCATCACGTCGGCCTGTCGCTCGCCGGCACCGAAGCGGTACTCGCCCCAGGCCGCGGCGTTGGCGTCGTTCTCGACGACGACCGGCAGGTCGACGCGAGCGGCGATCTCGTCGCGCAGGGGCGCATCGCGCCACGCGAGGTTGGGCGCGAACAGCACCGTCTTGCGGTCGGCATCGACGAAGCCGGCCGCACCGACGCCGACCGCGCCGACCTGGTGCTCGCTCAACAGCTGGCGGACGATCTCGCTGACGACGTCGACGAGATGTTCGGGGTCGCGACTGGGGGTACGACGGCGGGCCTGGGCGAGCACCTGCCCGTTCTCGTCGACGACTCCGGCTGCGACCTTGGTGCCACCGATGTCGATGCCGATGGCCAGCGTCACGGAGCGTCCATCGAAGAGACGTCGTCGACGTCGAACTCGGCGTCACCATCGAGGTCGATCCGCTCGACGCCGGGGCCGCGCGCACCATGCCCCGCCGCGGCCGGCGACTCGACCATCGAACGCAGCGCCGCGGCCATCGCCGCGGACGCTTCCATCAGGTGCGTCACGGTCTCCGGCTTTACCTGGCGCATCAGCGCGATTGCCTGGCACACCGGGCAGAGCCGGCACTCGGCCGAGCCGCCGACCTGATGCGACAGCGAGTCCGGAATGCTGCCTGCGTGGCCGCGCGCCCACTCCGCCAACGCCTCGGCGAGGCGAGCGGCCTCCTCGCCGAGCGGTCCCGGACCACTCGCGTGCGGCGCGCTCGTCATGTGCGCATCCAGAGCTCGGGGTTCGGGCTGAAGCGCACCCGCAGCCGGCCGTCCCGCAGCCCGGCGCCGTCGGCGACGCAACGACGCAAGGCGCTCGGCAACGCGATGACGCGACGGTGCGAGCCCACCGTCAGCACGAGCTCGTCGCCCTTGCGGACGAGGTCGACCTCGCGCTTGTCGGCGTGGGGCAGCGCGACGCTGAGCACGAACTCGTCGGCCGACACCCGCTCGACCGTCATCGGATCGGCGGTCTCGACGACGGCGAGCGGGTCGGTGTCGGCGTAGACCTCGTCGGCGAGCTCGGTCA
>JAVEEE010000305.1 GCA_030840615.1 Frankiaceae bacterium
TAGATCATTATCGCGATGTCGTCGCCGACGACCTTCGACTCGGACAGCTGCAGCCGCTTCATGTCCGTGGTCTCACCGAAGAGCTTCTTCCCGGTGCCGAGCACGACCGGGAAGATCATGAGCCGGAGTTCGTCGACCAAGCCGTTGTCAACGAGCGTCTGCACCAGCCTGGCGCTGCCGTGCACGACGATGTCACCTGCTTGCGTTTGCTTGAGCGCCCGCACAGCTGCGGCGACGTCGCCCACCAGCACGGTGGTGTTCGTCCAGGACGGGTTCGTCAGAGTGGAGGAGACGACGTATTTCGGCATTGCGTTGAATCTGTCGGCGAACTCGCCTTCGCGCTGCGGCCATGCAGCGGCGAAACCTTCGTACGTTTTGCGACCGAGCAGCAGGGCCGCCGAGTTCATCGTTTCGTCGAGCTTGAACTGGTTGCCCTCATCACCGCGGTCGAACTCGAACGTCCAGGCCCCGCGGACGAAGTTGTCGTCGCCGCCCGGTGCCTCCATGACTCCGTCGAGCGATACGAACTCGGTGACGACGATCCGGCCCATTGCGGCCTCCTCGGTGTGATCTGTTGCTCGTACGACGGGCGAGGCCGCCCGAACTCATCGGTCGGGCCGCTGGGCACCCATACCTGGATGCCGTGCCTGACAACCCGGCAGACCCGCAAGTCAACAGCGATCTGTGGATGGTGTCGGAGGGGGGACTTGAACCCCCACGCCCATAAGAGGGCACTAGCACCTCAAGCTAGCGCGTCTGCCATTCCGCCACTCCGACGTGGTCCGACCGCGGTGATCATCTTCGGCAGCCGGCGAGCCCGAGATTACACGACCTATCCGGCGTACTGCTTCGCCAGCGCCAGCACCATCTGCACGTACCAGTCGGCGTGGTTGTAGTGCCAGATCGCCTGGTAGAGGGCGGTCCCACCGCGACCTGCACCGTTGGCGCAGACGTAGTGCGCCGCGGTGAAGATTGCGTCTGCCGCGTTCATGATGTCGGCCTTGCCGTCGTGGTCGCCGTCGACGGCGTATGACGCGAACGTCGACGGGAGGAACTGCATCGGGCCCATCGCACCGGCGTAGGACGTCGACGGGTTGCGACCGTGTCCGCTCTCCACCTGCCCGATGGCTGCCAGCACCGTCCACGACAACCCGGAGCACGTTGCGGCGGCGCGGTGGTAGAGCGATAGGTACGCAGCTGACGGCGGCAGCACCTGCAATGAGGTCAGTCGCGACGCTGTGATGCTGCCGAACGCGGCGTTCTGTGCTGCCAGGGCCGTGCGTGCGTCGTCGATCGCCTGCAGGTGAGCGACGCGGGCGTTGGCTTCGTCGAGCAGCTGCTGCTGGCGGTGCATCAGTTGCACGACCCGCATCGCCGACCGCGCGACGGACCGTTCGGTTCGGACGCTACGGCTCGCCCGGCGGTCGGATTTCCGGGATTGCTGCCGCGCCTGCGCGACGACTTCTGCATCGGCTTGCACGATCAGCTGGCCGGACGAGACGACACGATCGACGAGAGCGATGCGGTTCTGGAAGTCGGTCACATTGCCCGACGACAGCAGCGTCGCGTAGAGAGCGAGGGGCCCACCGGACATGTAGAGGCCGCGAACCCGGTCGTTGAGCGCATCGGTCGCCTCGGGTGCGGCTGCCGCAACTTCCTCGGTGGAGCGCTCGTCGAGGATGGCGGCATTGACGCTGGCACCGACCTGAGCGAGCGCGCGGTCATAGATCCGCTCCGCCTGCTCCACCTGCAGCTGCAGGTCGTGCACCTGCGCGAGCACAGCCGCAGCTGCCTTCTTGGCGTCGTCCGTCGAGTCTGCACGTGCGGCCGGGCTGATCGACAGCACAAGACCGGCCACGCCGAGCGCGGCCAGGCCGCGGGCATGCCGAAGCAGCGCGAGCATCCTCACCCAGGAGAAATCGGACGGTTCGGGCCGGCGCTGAAGCCGGAGGACGCGATTCGCCGCCGACCTGCGGTGAGCAGGGCGCCGGAGTAGCGTGACGAGACCGGATTTCGCCCGTCTTCGGAGGCTAGATGTTCCGCCCGTTCGCACGTCTCACGTCAGTCGCCGCCGTTGGTGCGGTCCTGCTCGTCGGTTGCGGCAGCGGATCCGGCGGCAGCACCCCCTCGACGCCGAAGGGCCAGCTCGTCGCGGGCGTGACGGCACTGGGCGACGCCGACGTCCTGACCACGACGTTGAAGCTCGACACGACGGCCGACGCGCTGCAGGCGCTCGCCTCCTCCAGCGGTGACACCTTGTCCTCCGACACGGCGGCGGCCATCGTTGGCGCCCAGCTCGTGATCGAGACCCAGAGCGGCAAGGACAAGGCCTTCTCGGTGCGGGCCGTCGATGCGGGGCAGACACTGTTCGAGCTCCGCGTCGTGAGTAGCAACCTCTATCTTCAGGGCGACCTGCGCGCGATCCTCAAGCTTGCCCACCGGGAGAGTGCGCTCGCCGACGTGCAGGCGCAGGTGTCGCAGATGCCTGACTTCGTACGCGCGTTCGTGGCAGGGGACTGGGTGTCGCTGGACGGCACGGCCCTCGCCGGCCTGGCCGGATCACTCGGGGCGCCCACTGGCTCCGCCAGTCCGGCGCAGGGCCCGAAGATGATCGCCGAGCTGAAGCGCATCCTTTCCAAGGACGTCACGGTGCGCGATGCCGGCAAGGAAGGCCGCGGCGAGCACCTGGTCCTCACCGGCAACACCCGGGCGCTGGCGCAGGACATCGCACAGTCGTTCGTCACGTCGGTTCCGGGAGGCGCGGCCTTCAGCGACAAGCTGAAGACCAGCGACGTCCCGAGCCGTCCGATCACCGTCGACGCGTGGGTCAAGGACGGCGCGTTGAGCCAGATCAGCGTCGACCTGGCACAGTTCGCCGACAAGGCCGACGTGCCGGCCGGTACGACGCTGCCGATCACGTTGACGTTCGAACAGTCGGGTGACGACATCTCCGCGCCGGGTGGGGCTACGCCGGTCGACCTCACCCAGCTCGGCGGGCTCATCGGAGGGCTAACGAGCGCGTGACGCACGACCACGGGCTCACCGATCGAGCCGCCGACGAGGTCGTCGAGCTGTGTCGCGACCTGATCCGCATCGACTCGTCCAACCCGACGAGCAACGAGCGAGCCGCCGCCGAGTGGGTCGCGGAGCGGCTCTCCGATGCAGGACTCTCACCGCAGCTGCTGGAGTCGGCTCCCGGTCGTGCATCGACGGTTGCCCGCTGGTCCGGCGAGGACCCGAGCCGTCCGGCGCTGCTGATCCACGGCCACCTCGACGTCGTGCCCGCCGACGGGGCCGACTGGCAGGTCGAGCCTTTCGCGGGTGAGGTCCACGATGACTGCTTGTGGGGGCGCGGCGCCGTCGACATGAAGGACATGGACGCGATGATCCTCGCCTCCGTGATCGACAGGGCGAAGACGGGCCGCAAGCCCAAGCGCGACCTCGTCCTCGCCTTCCTCGCCGACGAGGAGGCGGGCGGAAAATTCGGCG
>JAVEEE010000328.1 GCA_030840615.1 Frankiaceae bacterium
GCCGCTCGGTGCGGGTCTCGATGGGTGAGGTGTTCGCGGTGCCCTACGCGCGCGCCGATCGATGGCCGGCTGCGCTGGACGACCTCAGGGCAAGCGGCTTCACGGTGGTGGCGCTCACCCCGGCCGACGACGCGGTCCCGATCGAGGATGTGGCCGCAGGCGCAGGCGAGCGGTTGGCTGTGCTCTTCGGCTCGGAAGGTCCCGGCCTGACTGCAGGCAGCATGCGGCGGTCGGACGTGCGTGCACGCATCCCGATGTCAGCGGGGGTCGACTCGCTCAATGTGGCCGCGGCGGCTGCCGTCGCGTTCTATGTGCTTGGCCGTTCGGGCCGTCGCCCCGGCTAGGGGCCGAGACGGTAGTCGTATGGATCGATCCTGACCGTCTGGCCGAGTGGCGTGGTCCATTCGATGGTGCCGTCGGGGGCGCGGGTGGGGTGAAAGCCGCCGAAAGTCTTGGCGCGGTGCCAGGGGCGGTCCATGGGCGCGATGTTGGGCGGTGTCCGGTCATCCGGCCACCCATCCCAAGATCATGGCCGTTTGGCCACACCCAATTGTGGTCAAACGGCCAACCCGATTCACGCAGGTGACGCCGCCCGGTGTGTCCCGCTTTACGCGACGTTGACGGGCCGGGGTAGCGGACCTAGGTCGCTCCCTCGTGAAATCAATGCCCTGACAACCTGATGGCCGGGGCGCTACGTATATACAGCGTGGGCATGTCAGTCGCGTTCGAGGGCGCCTTCCATGCGTTCGCGCTGTCCCGCCGACCGATGCTGCGGCGGACCGCTTTCTTGCTTTGTGGTGACTGGTATCAGGCGGACGATCTCGTCCAGACCGCGCTGGTGAAGCTGTATGTCGCCTGGCCGCGGGTTCGGGCGAGTGGGCCGCCTGACGCGTACGTACAGCGCGTTCTCGTCCGCTGTTATCTCGACGAGCGGCGTCGCCCATGGCGCCGTGAGTCACCGGTCGAGATCGTGGATCGCGACGGGACGGCGACGGGTCCCGAGGAGGATCAGCGCGATCTGCGATCCGAGCTTGCCCGCCTCCCACGGCGGCAGCGTGCGACGTTGTTGCTCCGCTTCTGGCTCGACATGTCAGTGGCGCAGACCGCAGACGCGCTCGGATGCTCGGAAGGCACTGTCAAGAGCCAGACCGCGCGCGCCCTCACCACCTTGCGCGAACAACTGGGGGACCCCGCACTGTTGACGGAGGAGTCGTCATGATCGATCTCACTGACCAACTGGCCCGGCTCCTCGACAACGAGCCAGAGGCGCCGTACGACATCGACCACATCGTGCGCTCCGGTCGACGTGCCCGTCGGCGCCTCAACGTGGCGCTAGCCGCGGCGGGGACCGTCGGCGCTGCGGGGCTCACAGCTGCCGTGCTCGTCCCGGTGGTGGCCGCCGGTGGCAACGAAGGGTCAGTCAGCCTCGGCGTCCAGCCGTCACCGTCACCGTCACCGTCGGCAAGGACGGGCAAGTGCTACCTCATCTCTTCGCCACCTAAGGCCGCGAAGCATGACGTCGCACGGCTGATCAAGTCCGGAAGGGTAGGCAAGCGGCCTTCGGTCACGACAGTCAAGAGCGGGCGGACCGGTGACAGGACGGTGGCGGAGGTGTGCTCGCAGGGCACGTCACCCACGGATTCGCGCCAGGACAAGCAACAGAACGCGCAAGCGCCGGCTGGCCCGCCGTACGACTACACCGAGGCGCCCGAGGCGATTGCGTCCCGGCTCGGCGCTCATCTGCACGACCGCGTCACCGGCTTCGGACTGTCCATCACTTTCACCCGTCCTTTTAGCCAAGAGTCGTCGAATCTCGAGGGCGGACGCCCGTCCTACTTCGGCGGCAACGTGGACGTCCACGAACCGAACGGGTACGGCGACATCGGCGTCCAGGTCATGCACGCGGTGGCCGAACTCGTGCCGTTCACCGGCGACTGCACAGCCGCCCAGCAGTGCACGGAGACGAAGCTGCCTGACGGGAGCGTGTTGCGCACTGGCCAGGTCAAGGCTGGCCAGGGCGATGTCGTCCTCACCGCTGAATTGCACCGGCCCGACGGGGTCGTCGTACAAGCACAGGAGAGTAACTACCCGTTCGGACCAGACGCGGGCTCGCAACCCCATGGCGACCAACCGCTTTCCCTCGACCAATTGGTGACGCTCGCCGAGGATGTGGCCTTCACCTTCTGACCGTTGGGTGATTAGCTCTTGTCCTCGATCTCCCATGCGTGATCGAGGACATGCCAGGCGATGCGCCGGATCGCGTATCGCCGCGGCCACGCGGTCTCCTCGTCGCCGTCCAGCAGCGCGCCGGCAAGGGCGTCCCGTTGCTCCGGCCACGGTGTGCGGGGTGGGACCCGCGATCCGACCTTGCGGCCGTAGGAGCGCTCGGCTTCGCGCACATGGTCGACGATCGCATCGCGGTCGCGACCGCCGCCACGTGGTCCCTTACGCAGAGACGCGGGCGCACCCCGCACGACGTCGTCGAAGTAAGTCCACGACGAGCGGAGCATGTCGACCTGCCGCTTGAGCTCGCGACGCTCCAGCGGCTCGTCGTCCCACTCACCTTTGACGTCTGGGGCGCCGACATCTGTCGTCGTCGTGCCACGCACCCGCCCGACCACTGTCACGTCGCCGACCGTGACCCGCTTGCCGATGGCGGCGGCGTAACGCGGCCGGTAGGCGAGCAGCGCGTCGAGGGCCTCCTCCGCACCCTTGCCGCGGCGGCACCAGCCGGGCCAGTCAACGGCACATGCGAACGTCCACGTTTTGCCGGTCTCGAGATACACCCGCGTCACGAGTGCATCGTGTCATCGGCTCATCCCGCCGGCGTGAAGAACCCCGTCCAGACGAAGTCGAAGTTGTTGCCCGCGTGGCTGCACGACACCAGCTGCTTGTTCTGCGCAACACCGTTGGAGTTCTTGATCACGATTGCGTCGCCGCCGTCGTGGGGAATCAGTGTGAGCTGGTGGATGGTGAACGACGTGGTGCTCCCGACGACGTGCAGCACGGCCGGGAAGGCGCCGACGGCCACACCCTCGAACAGCACTGGCTGCCCGTCGCACGTCGCGTCCAGGGTGCCGAGGTTCTTGTTCTCCGCGTACGACGGCGCGACAGCCACCCCCACCACGAGCGAAGCAGCGATTGCCGTCGTGGCTGCAACGACTGCTCCTCTGGCTGACCGGTTCATGTCCGGCTCCTTTCGTTGGATGCGGGAACCATGCGATCCGGCCCTGACGCGACGCTGACACGGCGCTGACGAACCCAAGGGTTGCCGCCTGCCGGGCACGGCCCGGGATCGGCACGCGGCGACCCCCGACCCGCGTGAAGCGCCAAGTTGAGCCCGGATTTCGCGTACGGTCGTGCCGTGCGCTTCGCACTTCTCGGCCGGCTTGACGTCTTCGCGGGCGACAAACATCTGGTCATGGATGCGCCCCGACAGCTGGTGCTGCTGGGGCGGCTCCTGATGACGCCCAACCTGGTCGTCGGCGCCGATGAGCTCATCGATGTCGTGTGGGGTGATCGGCCGCCGCGTCACGCAGCCAACGGGCTGCAGGCCCTGGTGTCCCGGATGCGCCGAGTGCTCGGCAGTGACCGGCTAGCCGGTCGCAGCGGCGGCTACCTGCTCGTCGTACACCCGGGCGAGCGCGACGTCGACGAGTTCGAACTGCACTGCCGCGCTGGGGAGGCGGCCTTGGATGCCGGCGACCCGGCTGCCGCTTCACAATCCTTCAACGCGGCGCTTCGCCTGTGGCGCGGCCGTCCGTTCGGCGAACATGCCGACGCTCCGTTCGCCCGTGCCGAAGTCGCACGCCTCGAGGAGCTGCATCTCTCGGTCACGGAGGGGCGGATCGAGGCAGAGCTCGCGCTCGGGCACCACGCTGCCGTGGTGGGTGACTTGGAAGGGCTCGCCAGAACGCATCCACTTCGAGAGCGGCTCCGTGGGCAGCTCATGGTGGCGCTCTATCGAAGTGGCCGGCAGGCCGAGGCGCTCGACGTCTACAAGGAGACCCGGCTGCAGCTGGTCGAGGAGCTCGGCATCGAGCCCAACCCGGAGCTGCAACGTCTCGTGCAGGCGATTCTTCTCCAGGACAGCTCGTTGACGCTGGCTCCGTCGCGACCTGGCGGCGGCGGGGCTGCGGCCATTCCCTCCGCGCCGGCAGCGCCCGAGCCCGCGGAACCGCCGGCGCCGCCTGCCCCGCTTCCTCGGTCGCCTCGGTCGGCTCGGTCGGGCAGGCGTCGCGGTCCGGTCGCAGCGGCAGTGGGGCTGGTTGTCGCGGCTGCCGTCATCGGGGCGCTGGTGTTCGCTCCCGACGGGGGATCGCTTCCACCGCCGGCGACGTCGATGCGGGATGGCGTTGCCGTCATCGATCCGCACAGTGAGCACTTCGACGGCTTCATCCCCACCGGACGGCAACCGGGCCCGATCGCGTCCAGCGCAGACACGATCTGGGTGGCCAACCTCGGCGACGGGACCTTGTCGAAGATCCGGAGCGAGAGTCGAAGAGTGCAGCAGGTCTACCCGATCGGCGCGGATCTGGCTGATGTCACCGCCGACCACTCCGGTGCCTGGGTGACCACCGTCGGCGGGCGCCTGACCCACATCGACGCCCGCTACGGCGTCGCCTCCCGTCTCGCGAAGCTGGCTCGTATCAACCCCAAGGCACCGGACGATCGACCAGCCGCCGCCGGCCACAACTCGCTGTGGATCGTCGACCCCGCTGGTCTGCTCGAGCGGGTCGACCCGACCACGGGTGTGATCCGCGACCGGATCGAGGTCGGGACCGACCCCAGCGACGTCGCGGTGGGTTCGACCGGTGTCTGGGTCGTCAACAGCGCAGACGGCACGGTTTCTCACGTCGACGACTCGGGTGGCGTCGTCGCGACGATCCCGGTCGGCCACGACCCTCGCGCCGTTGTCACGACGCCTGACGCCGTATGGGTCGCCGTCCGTGGCGACGACACGGTCTTGCGAATCAATCCCAAGACCGACGTGGTGTCGCGAGTCATCTCCGTCCACGGGCATCCGAGCGCTCTGGCGGCGAGCGGGAACGCCGTGTGGTCCGCGAACAGCACTGCGGGAAACGTGACGCGGATCGACGCCCGTTCGGGGAAGCCCGTGTCGACGATCGCCGTCGGTGGATCGCCGTCATCGCTCGTCGTTGCCGACGACCGGGTGTGGGTGAGCATCGATGCACCGCCCACCGTGCCACAACGGCAGCGCGGGACGTTGACGGTCGAGACACCTGGTGATGTGGAGACGCTCGACCCGGCCCAGTCCAACGACTCGCTGAGCCGGCAGATCATCTATGCAACCTGCACGAACCTGTTGAACTATCCGGACGAGCCCGGCCGCGCCGGCACGGTGCTTCAGCCGGAAGCCGCGGAGTCGTTGCCGACGGTGAGCCGCGGCGGCCGTCGATACACGTTCGTCGTACGGCCGCGCTTCCGGTTCGCACCGCCGTCGAACGAGCCGGTCACCGCGGCCACGTTCGTCCATGTGCTCGAGCGGGTGGCCGACCCACGGATGCATTCGCCGAACCAACCGCTCCTGCACGACGTCGTCGGAGTGCCGGCCTTCGAGACGCATCGTGCTCGCCATATCGCCGGCGTACGCGCGGACGGTGATGTCCTCACGATCGATCTCATGGCGCCCGCGCCGGACTTCCTCGCACGCATCAGCCTGCCCACGTTCTGTGCCGTCCCACGGGACACGCCGGTCAGCCCTCGAGGCATTGCACCCCTCCCGGGATCGGGGCCTTACACCGTCGCGGACTATCAGCCTCATCAGGACCTGGTCCTGGTCCCGAACACGAATTACCACGGCGACCGACCCCAAGGATCGCGCCGGATCGTCGTCCGCCTCGGCGTCGCTGCGGCGGCATCGATCAGCGACCTCGAGGACGGCCGCGCCGACTACGTCACCGATGCTGCGGACTCCGGTGTCTTCGCCGATCTTGCCGACAGCGCCGACCTCGAGGGCCAGGGTGCTCCGGCGGTGCTCACCAACCCCCTGCCGGGCATCCGATACGTCGTCCTCAACACGGCTCACGGCGTCTTCCGCGATCGATCCTGGCGGCTGGCTGCGTCATACGCGGTGAACAGAACCGCGCTGAACGCGGCCTACGACGTCGGACTGCCGCGCGGCACGGGCGGGCGGCCG
>JAVEEE010000329.1 GCA_030840615.1 Frankiaceae bacterium
CGGGTGGTGTTCGAGTGGTTGCGTGCTGATGCGCCTGACGGTCGGCAGTGCCTCGAGGCACAGCTCATGGACTGGGCGGACGACGTCGCCTACTCCGTGCACGACCTCGAGGACGGCATCCATGCACGGCATGTCGACCCCGCTGTCCTCGGCGACCGCGAGGTGCGGCGGGAGCTCGCCGAGCTCGGCCGCGCCACCTACTCCGACGCCTCACTCGACGAGCTGGAGCAGGCCGCTGAGCGGCTCGCCTCGTTGCCGTTCTGGCCGCGCGACTTCGATGGATCGGTCCGGGCGCTGGCGGCGCTCAAGCGCATGACGAGCGAGCTCATCGGCCGGCTGACGTCGTCAGCGGTGCAGGCGACGCGGGCGCGGCACGGGGATGCGCCGCTCGTCCGCTACTCGGCCGATTTCGTCGTACCGTCCGGCATGCGGGCCGAGTGTGCGATTCTCAAGTCGGTGGCCGCCCGCTACGTCATGCGGCGAGACGAAGCGCGGCAGATGCAGGCCCGGCAGCGCGAACAGCTGAGCGAGCTCGCGACTGCCGTGCGCGACCACGCGCCGGAGTCACTCGAGCCGTGGCTGGCCGACGAGTGGGCAGCGGCCTCCGACGACGTGGCACGGTTGCGGGTCGTCGTCGACCAGGTCGCCTCGCTCACCGACACATCCGCCCTGGCGTGGTGGCAACGGTGGGTGCGTTGACGGTCGTCGTACGCCGGGCGCGCATCGACGAGGTGTTTGCGTTGCGGCACGCCGTGTTACGACCGGGACGACCCGAGGCGGCATCGGTTTACGCACAGGTCAAGAACGCCGTGCACATCGGCGCTTGGGACGACAAGATGTTGGTGGCTTGCGCGACGGTCTTCCCGGACCCGTGGCCGGACGAGCCGACAGCGTGGCGCCTGCGCGGGATGGCGGTCGACCCGGCGCGGCAGGGCACCGGCATCGGGCGGCAGGTGCTGGAAGGCGCAGTTGCGATCGCGGTTGCCGCAGGTGCACCGCTCATGTGGGCCAACGCGCGATCGACGGCACTCGGGTTCTACGAGTCGCAGGGTTGGCGGGTGGCCGGGCCCGAGTTCATCACTGCCGACACCGGGCTGCCGCACAAGCCGATCGTCCTGTTGCTCAGCACTCCACCTGGCACTTAGGCACCGTGCCCAGCTGGCGATGCTTGCGGCGTACTGCACGTGCAGGGGAACGGTCTTCGCCGTCTCGCCAGGCACTGAGGAACCGCTGCGGCCAGACCTCGCCGCGGCGTACCCACCAGATGTGATGTCGCGTCGGCCACGAGATGCCGTAGTGCACGTGGGTCGGCGTGTATCTCGCGTCGCCGGAGTTGTCTATGCGACCGAGCAGCTGTCCCGCCCGCACCCGTACGCCGGGCTTGATGCCCTTCGCGACGCGGAGCAGGTGCGAGCCGTAGTAACGCACGCCGTCGTCACCGACGAGCGAGACGTAACGTCCGCCTCGACTGCCTCCGGAGTCGACACCCGGGTCCCACCGGTCCCTGCGTGACACCTCGTCGATGCGGCCGCGGGTCGTGGCGACGAAGCGGCAACCGCGCTGGGTGAAGATGTCGGATGCCGGGTAGTCGTGATGGCTCGCCGAGGGAGAGGACGAGCATCCCCGCACGGGGTAGACGTAGTTGAGGTGCCGCCGGATCGTCGAGGCCGGCGCGGTGGTCCCGGCAGGCGCGGCCGGCCGGACGGTCTGACCGCCGGTGGGCAGGCCCGCGGTTGGCACCGAGCGGGTGATCCGGGCGTCGGTCCCCCCACCGGTCGAGCCGCCCGCGCAGCCGGCCAAGGCGGTCAGCACGAGCACCATCACCAGCCTGCGCACAACCCCGACACTAGGACGCCGGTGAACGTAGACTGCCGGCGAGGCGCCTTCCCCCGCCGTACGTCGATTCCCGGACCTCGGCGAGGAGGTGAAGCGTGGCCGGCCGCATCCGCGAGGAAGTCATCGCCGCGATCCGCGAGCGCCTCCCGATCGAGCAGGTGATCGGCGACTATGTTGCCCTCAAGCCCGCGGGCAGCGGCCGCTACAAGGGACTCTGCCCGTTCCACGACGAGAAGACGCCGTCGTTCAACGTCAACACCGCGAACGGCTTCTACCGATGCTTCGGCTGTGGCGCCGGCGGCGACCTCATCACGTTCGTCCGGGAGAAGGACCAGCTCACGTTCGTCGAGGCCGTCGAGATCCTCGCTCGCAAGGCCGGTGTCGAGGTCACCTACGAGCAGGGTGGCGCCGCACCGCGACAGCAGTCGAGCGAGCGGCAGCGGCTGATCGAGGCGCATGCGCTGGCCGCGCAGTTCTACGTCGAGCAGCTCGCGACGCCGGAGGCCGAGATCGCGCGACGCTTCCTGCTCGACCGTGGCTTCGACGAGACGACGTGGGCGCGGTTCGGCGTCGGTTACGCACCGGACACGTGGGATGCGCTGACCACACATCTGCGCGGCCGCGGATTCGCACCGGAGACACTGTTCACCGGTGGCCTTGCGTCGCAGGGACAGCGCGGTCCGATCGACCGCTTCCGCGGACGGCTGCTCTGGCCGATTCGCGACCCCAAGGGTGACGTCATCGGTTTCGGCGCGCGACGCCTGCGCGACGACGACCGCATCGAGGCGAAATACATCAACACCGCCGAGACGCCGATCTACAAGAAGAGCCAGGTGCTCTATGGCCTCGACCTCGCGAAGACGGACATCGCGAAGAAATACAAGGCCGTCGTTGTCGAGGGCTACACCGACGTCATGGCCTGTCACCTCGCGGGCGAGACGACTGCCGTGGCGACGTGCGGCACGGCGTTCGGCGTCGAGCACGTGCACATGCTGCGCCGCTACCTGATGGACCAAGACGAGTTCCGCGGCCGCGTCGTGTTCACGTTCGACGGCGACGAAGCCGGCCGTAAGGCTGCGCTGAAAGCTTTCGCGGACGACCAGAAGTTCGTCGGCCAGACATTCGTCGCGGTCGAGCCCGACGGACTCGACCCGTGCGAGCTCCGGCAACAGCGCGGCGACCTTGCCGTCCGCGACCTGATCGCCCGGCACATCCCGCTGGCGGAGTTCGCGATCCGCACGACGCTCGAGAAGTTCGATCTCGAGCTGCCCGAGGGTCGGGTGCAGGCGCTGGCAGAGGCCGCGCCGGTCGTCGCGCGGTTGAAGGACTGGGCGCTGCGCGAGGAGTACGCCCGGCGACTCGCGGGCTGGCTCGGCATCAACGAGCCGGCCGTGCTCGCCCGCGTGCGTGGCCACGAGTCGGGCGACCCCGACGGCCGGCCTGGGCAGCGGCCGACCCGACGACCCCAGCAGGCTGCCGCCCGACCCGACCCGCGCGACCCGCGCCTGGTCATCGAGCGCGAGGTGCTGAAGCTCGCCGTCCAACGCCCGGCGCTGGCCGGCCCCGTGTTCGACGGGCTGGACAAGGAGTGCTTCACGGCACCCGCCTACGTCGCGGTGCGCGCGGCCGTCACCGCAGCGGGAGGCACCGCCACCGCCGTCGCGGGCGCCGCCTGGGTCGAGCGGGTGCAGGCCGACGCGGAGACCGACTCGGTCCGCGACCTGGTCACCGAGCTCGCCGTCGAACCGATGCAGACCAACGACGAGGACGACCCGCGCTACGCCGGATCGTTGCTGGCGCGGTTGCAGGAGATGGCACTCACCCGCCGGATCAGCGATTTGAAGTCACGCGTGCAGCGGGTCAACCCGGTCGAGAGCCCGGAGGAGTACAACCGGCTGTTCGGCGAGCTCATCGTGCTCGAGCGCAACAAGATCGGGCTCCGGGACCGCGCGATGGGCACGCTCTGAAGGCCTCAAAGAGGCAGACCTGGGGCACACTGTCCGGGTGACGCCCACTGCGCTGCCTCGGGAGGCGCAGATCGACGAGGTGAAAGACCTCGTCGCAAAAGGCAAGGAAGCCGGGTTCCTGACATCAGAGGACATCGGCGCGGCTCTCGTCGCGGCGGAGCTGCCACCGGAGTCGATGGACGCGGTGCTGCGGCTCATCTCAGACGAGGGCATCGAGATTCTCGAGCCGGCCGACGAGGAGCTCGAGGAGGAGCCGCCGGCTCGTATCGCAGCGGAGGAGGAGGCGGCGCTCAAGTCGCCGACCAACGACCCGGTCCGGATGTATCTCAAGGAGATCGGCCGGGTCCCACTGCTGACCGCCGAAGAAGAGGTCGACCTCGCGAAACGTGTCGAGGCCGGCCTGTTTGCTTCAGAGAAGCTGTCACTGCAGCGCTCGCTCGCAGCCGGACTTCGACGCGACCTCGAGCTCATCGAACGCGACGGCCAGTTCGCGAAGAAGCGGCTCATCGAAGCCAACCTGCGACTCGTCGTGTCGATCGCGAAGCGCTACGTCGGGCGCGGCATGTTGTTCCTCGACCTGATCCAGGAGGGCAACCTCGGCCTGATCCGGGCCGTCGAGAAGTTCGACTACACCAAGGGCTACAAGTTCTCGACCTACGCGACGTGGTGGATCCGGCAGGCGATCACTCGTGCCATCGCCGACCAGGCACGGACGATCCGCATCCCGGTGCACATGGTCGAGACCATCAACAAGCTGGTGCGCATCCAGCGACAGCTCCTGCAGGACCTCGGGCGCGAGCCGACGCCGGAGGAGATCGGCCAGGAGATGGAGCTCCCGCCGGAACGGGTGCGGGAGATCCAGAAGCTGTCGCAGGAGCCGGTCTCGCTCGAGACGCCCATCGGTGAAGAGGACGACTCCAACCTCGGTGACTTCATCGAGGACTCCGACGCGGTCGTGCCCATCGACGCGGCGTCGTTCATCCTGCTGCAGGAACAGCTGGACTCGATCTTGCACACGCTCTCCGAACGGGAGAAGAAGGTCATCCAGCTTCGCTTCGGGCTGACCGACGGTCATCCTCGGACGCTCGAGGAAGTCGGCAAGGAGTTCGGCGTCACCCGCGAGCGCATCAGGCAGATCGAGTCCAAGACGCTGTCGAAG
>JAVEEE010000367.1 GCA_030840615.1 Frankiaceae bacterium
CCGTCAGGGTTGGGGTCGCATCATCAACATCAATGCCGTGGCGGGTCGCTACCCGCAGCCCACCGGGCTCGGCTCGTCCGTCAACCGAGCAGCTGCGCTTGCGCTGTCGGATGCGCTGGCTGCCGGACTGGGCAAGGACAACATCCTGGTCAACAGCGTCAACTTCGGGTTCATCGACACCGGCCAGTGGTTCCGCCACCGCGCCGAGCAGGCCCCGAACGCCACCGTCGAGGAGGTCAAGGAGGCCTACTCCAGCGTGATTCCGCTCGGTCGGATGGGCCAACCGGAAGACGCTGTCGGCATCGTCCTCTTGCTTGCCAGCGACGCGGGCAGCTACATCACGCGTGCCTCGATCGATGTCAGCGGTGGTCTGGGAGTCGGTCGGATGGCGCCGGTCGAAGCGCTTACTGCCTTACGTGAGGCCACGGCTGCACGGGCGGCGTCACCGGGTTGAGGGTGCTCGCCGCCGCGCGCCATGATTCTCAGGTTGTTCGGTCAGAAGTCGGTCCCGAGGTCAGCCGCCTTCCCTGCGGATGCCAGACGGACTGCCAAGTTCGCGGCCGGTCCAGCGCCTCGGAGAGCACCATCTCGCCGGCCTCGATCCTGCGCGTGATCTCGGGGAAGACGAGGTCGGGATCTCCGTCCACCTCGTAGACCGCGAGATGACGGAACTGCGGCTCGGCTGACTGCTCGCTGCGCTCCGGCCCGAGCGTGAACCGCTGGGCGGCGCGGATCCCCGGCACACTGGCGACATCGGGAAGGTGGACCTCGTCGTACCACTTGTCGTATTCGGCCTCTCGGCCGGGCACGGGACGGGTGAACACAATCCACAACAGCGGCTCGCGATGCTGGGCCACGGCAGTCTCCGGCGGGATCCGAGGTGGAAGAACCTTGACACAGATAGTGCTTGATCCGTTCACATTGTCAATGTGAGACTCAGTCCTTCCGGCGCCGCCGCCACGGAGGGAGTCGCCGTGCACGTGTCACTCGAGGGCAAGGTGTCGATCGTCACCGGCGCAGGCAACCCGGCCGGCATCGGTGCGGCCTATGCGCTCGGGCTTGCCCGGTCGGGGTCGGCCGTCGTGGTCGCCGACATCCGCGGCGAGGGTGCGAAGGGGATGGCCGACCGGCTGGTTGACGACGGTCACCAGGCCCTGGGGCTGCAGGTCGACATCACCAACCCTGACTCGGTGGCGTCGATGGTTGCCGCCACGGTCTCCGCATATGGCGGGATAGACATTCTCGTCAACAACGCGGCGATGATGGCTGAGATCAGTCAGGTGCCGGCGCACGCGATGGCACTCGACGAGTGGCAGCGGGTCGTCGACGTCAACCTCACCGGAGCGCTGGTCTGCTGCCAGGCGGTCGTGCCGGTGATGCGAGCCCGCGGTGGCGGGCGAATCGTCAACCAGGTCTCGGGCGGCGCCTTCGTCCCCCGCAATGCCTACGGGGTCACCAAGCTCGGGCTCGTCGGACTCACCGTGGTGCTCGCCCGGGAGCTCGGTCCCGACCGCATCACGGTCAACGCGATCGCGCCGGGCTTCGTCGCAAGTGAGGCCGGCAACCGGATCGCCCCACCCGGGTCGCCGTTCCGGACATCACTCGCGCAAGCCGTCGCCATGCGAGAGATCGGAGAACCGGCCGATCTCGTCGGCCCGCTCCTGCTGCTCGTCTCCGACGAAGGAAGCTGGATCACCGGGCAGACGCTGAATGTCGACGGTGGCTGGGTCATGCGCATCTGAACACAGTGAGGAGAGTGATGCTGCGGTGCCGACTGCCGTGGTTGTAACGGACCAGGTGCCCTTCGGCGAGGGACCCGTGTGGTGTCCGGACGGAACGCTCGTCTGCGCGAGTGTCTCGCACGGCACGTTGCTACGGATCGAACCCGACGCCGGCACCGTGACCGTCGTCGCCGATACCGGAGGGGGCGCAAACGCCGCGGCACTCGCCGACGACGGGTCCTTCCTGGTCACGCAGAACGGCGGCTTCGACCTCTCGGCGTATCCGCATGTCGGCCAACCTTCCGTGCGGTGGTGCGACCCGGGGTTGCAGCACGCACGTCGAGACGGGTCCGTCACCTCCCTGACATCAAAGCCGCTGCAGGCCCCGAACGACCTGGTGGTGGCCCGCGACGGCACCGTCTACTTCACCGATCCGGAGAAGGCGCCGCCGATCTACAAGGTCTCGCGCGTCCTCGCCTACCACCTCGACGGCACGCTCGAGGAAGTCGCCGGTGGCTGGACCTACGTCAACGGCATCGCGTTCGATCCCGACCAGACGACGCTGGTGGTCGTCGCGGACGACCGGCAGCTGTTGAGGCTCGCCGACTTCGGCCGTGGGGAGAGGGAGCCCGCGATTGCCGACATCGGGGAGGCGGGTGGCGACGGGTTCTGCCTCGACGTCGACGGGCGCTACTACGTCGCGTCGACCGGCGACCACGGGATCCGGGTCGTCGATCCGGACGGCAGCGTGGTCGAGTTCCTCCCGATCCCGGGTGACGGCCTCACCACCAATTGCTGCTTCGGTGGCGACGACCTCCGCACCCTCTACGCGACCGACGCGATCCCCGGGCACGTCGTGGCCTGGGAGGGGATGCCGACGCCGGGGCTGCCGCTCCCGACCTGGCCCGGCCTGGACGGGAGCAGCACCGATCAGGCGTGAGCGGCGCTCTCGCTGGGGATGTGGAAGCGCTCGATGTAGCCGGCGAACGCGG
>JAVEEE010000391.1 GCA_030840615.1 Frankiaceae bacterium
GCCGATGCGCGGCGCCGGCTTCGACCAGCTCAAGACACTCGTCGACGTCGTCTACGAGCCCTTCATCGAGCAGCGGCCTCTGCGCCTCTACAGTGACGAGCAGCTGGCCGAACGCGTCCTGGCCGAAGCCGCCACCGTCATCGTGTGCGAGGGCGACCGAGTCGGGCCGAAGACCCTCGACCTCAAGCCGGTCGTCGTCGGCGCCACTCGAGGCGACCCGACCAACGTCGACGTCGCGGCCGCGACCGAGCGCGGCGTACCGGTGTTGCACGCCCCCGGGCGCAACGCCGATGCCGTCGCCGAACTCACTGTCGGCCTGCTCTTCGCCGCTGCGCGGCACGTCGTCCCGGCCGACGGCGACGTCCGGGCCGGCGAGACCTATCGCGACGGCACGATCCCCTACCAGCGCTTCCGTGGCTGGGAGCTCAATGGCCGGACCGCGGGCATCGTGGGATACGGCGCCATCGGCCGGGCACTGGCCTGGCGCCTGACCGGGCTGGGCATGCGCGTCATCGCCTACGACCCGTACGCCGCGGAGGCGACGGCGTCGCTCGACGACGTCCTCGCCGAGGCCGACGTCGTCTCGATGCACGCGCCGGTGACGCCGGAGACCATGCAGATGATCGGCGAGAAGCAGTTCGCCCAGATGAAGCCGGGGGCGATCTATCTCAACGCCGCCCGCGCCGCTCTGCACGACCTCGAGGCGCTGGTCGGCGCGCTGCAATCCGGCCACCTTGCCGGTGCCGGGCTCGACCACTTCGACGGTGAAGTCCTACCGCCCGACTCACCACTGGCGAAACTCCCGAACGTCGTGCTCACGCCGCACATCGGCGGCGCGACATATGACACCGAGGCCAACCACTCGGTGATGATGGCCGAGGGCATCGGCGCGATCCTGCGCGGCGACAAGCCCACGAACTGCATCAACCCCGAAGTCCTCAGCTGATCTCACCGGGACCTCCCTTGAGACGTGGACGTGGTGCCGCCAAACTCGTCTGGCCGCCCAAGGAGGTTCGATGAAGCCACGTGGCTTGGTCGTGATGGGGCTCGTGACGGCGTTTGCCGTCGGGGCCGGATCCGTAGCCCTTGCCGGATTGGCCGGTGGTTTCGGAGGGAGTTCGTTCTCTCCCAACAAGCAGAACACGGTGTGGACCACGAACACCTTCGGAACGACCGGTCAACACTTCCAAGGGCTTGCGGGCTTGAACATGTATCTCGCTAGCCGGGGTCCCGCAACGATCACGTTCAACGGCGTCTTCTCCGGCGGCCCCGTGGCGCTACGCATGGTCAACGTGCGTGGCCATGTACTGAAGCCCGGAACCGTGATCTTCGACCCGGCGGGTCATCGCCGAGGTTTTTCGTTCACGTTCGTCGCGGATCACGGGCCGCGTGACTGCACGGCCTACACCCCAGAGTGGAGATCAGTCTCCGGCGGCCCAGTCCGACTCCATAGCGCGGACATCGTCGGGACGTATCACCGCGAGGCGGACAACACGAAGAGATGCGACGCGACCAGTGGATAAATGCCGCCCTCCTGCTGGGAACACTCCGCGCTGATGGTGCCTGCTGAGGTCGGGCCTCCTCAGCGGAAGGCGGGCTGGACGGCAATCGCGGTTGTTCGTTGTTGTGGGATTGCCGGGGTGACGTCGACTTTGCCTGTGCCGTCGGGGCGGATCCGGTAAACGTGCAGATGCTGGCCATTGGTGTGCTCGAAGTACAGATGGCTTCCGTCCTTCGACCACGCGAGTGGGAAGGCCTGACCGGCAGTAGAGGCTGACTGTGTATGTGAGACAGGGTGGTAGTGACTGGTCTTCACGGACAGCATCCAGATCTGAACCGTTGGTCCGGCGCTGTAGCTGTCGTGGACCACGCGGCTGATGGCGAGCAGTGACGTTCCGGGCCGCCAGATGGGATCGGAGCAGTTGTCCGGGCCGACGTTGCGCCGGTGGGTGCCCGCGATGCGCATGATCGCGCAACGCCCATAGCCGCTGTCCGGCTTGGCGCTGCTCAGTGCGAGCCAACGGCCGCTCGGACGGGCGGAGTCGGGCGAGGCGTAGGAGCCGCCTTGGATTCGGGTCGGTGGCGCCGAGGCGTCCGCTGGCACCCGCCACACCCGGGGGTAGTTCGACCGGGTTGGGTCTGCGGGCGTGTAGACCAGCGAGTAGAAGACGGTGTGGCCGTCGGCGGACCAGACCGGGTGCTCGTACCAGGCGTGGGCCGCGTGGGTGAGAACGCGGACTCCTGAACCGTCGGTGTTTATCACCGCGAGTTGCCCCTCGTCGTTGCTGAGCGTGTCGATGAAAGCGACCTGGTTTCCGACCGGGGACACAGCGATATCCCGGAGCCAGTCGCCGCTGCCGGCAGTGAAGATTCGCGTCGCCGCGCCACCCAGCCGTCCCACCACCAGGTGATCAGCGTTTGCATCGTGGATGACCGCAGCGAAGACTGGCTGTCTGGTATTCCCCGCACTCTTTGCGGAGCTCAACGGAGCGAGGGTGAAGGATCCGACCCACACGGCCATGCAGATGACCGCCATCGTGGGCACGCGCGACTGGGAGATCATGCTCCAGTGATTCGACTCAATCCGGTCGACACCTCTGTGCCTGCGAGACTTGTGCACCGACTTGGGCTGCGCAGCTCGCCCCGCCGTAACCGACGTAGTCGAAGGCGCACTTTTCGGCTGTCATGATCGATCTTGTGGACGAGTCTTCACCGGTTCATGCGGAGCGTCTACGACCGGTAGTGCCGTAGTGAACCCTCCGCGCTCGTCGAGCGTCGAACGATCGTGGGTGGTTGGCGGCGATGGCTAGGCGCGGTGCTGACTGGCGCCCTCG